>JAAXXJ010000121.1 GCA_013334545.1 Nitrospirota bacterium
AGCTCCCGGTCCACGCGCGGCTGCAAGAGGGTCTGGCACTCCCCTTGCGGTCGCGCGCCGCGGCCATTCGAAAAGGGCTGCTAAGTCGTTTGCCGCTCGTGTTCCTTAATGCCTTCTTGTTGTTCTGCCCAGGAAGATATGCAGCCGCGACGCCCGGTCATGCCCAACATACGGTTGTTATTTTTTCGCTCTATTCGTGATGTCGATCAACAGGTCGTCGTTCATTTTCATTTTACTCGGCACGAACCACGGCGCTGATATCGCTACCGATATCCCGACTGAAACCTCATTACATCCTCCCGTCTTGCTGAGACAGAATGAGGCGGATTTCGCACCCTCCTCGTCAACGACGACGCCTCCTGTAAGTCCCTTTTGCTTCTTGTAGAATTCGACCACCTTGGCAAACGAATCATTTGTCCGGTAGCAATGTTTCGACTTCGTAAGCCCCGAACTGTCTTCCCGCTCTTTAATAATGCCCATCGAGGGCGCTGCGCAGACTTCCTTCGTATCAGCGTCGGACTTGGCGCCGGGATAGGATTGTATGCCGAAATCATCCCCAGCGGCTGCAATCCCGGACGTCGCAATAATTGCTGTCAGAGCGAAACAATACATCAGGCTTTTCTTCATGGTTTGACTCCTTTCGGTCATGCATGCGTAACTCGGATATCAACTCAATAATAGCTGATTGTCCTTCGACCTGCTCTCCCCGACGCTCGAGACATAGATAGCGGGCCTGCCGAGCACCGGGCACTTGGCCTCGCAGATGCCGCAGCCGATGCAGAGCTCCAGGTCCACGCGCGGCTGCTGGAGGGTCTGGACCATCCCCTTGCGGTCGCGCACCTCGGCCGTTTCGAACCAGACGGCCTTCTTCGGCGTGGGGCAGACCTCCTCGCACATGATGCAGGGCGTCGCGTGCGCCCAGGGCAGACAGCGGCCTTTATCGATCATCGCAAGCCCGATCTTGACCTTGGCCTTCTCCGGAAGCGAGAGCTTCCTGATCGCGCCCGTGGGACAGACCTGGCCGCAGAGCGTGCAGCGGTATTCGCAGTAGCCGATGCGCGGCACGAGCGTGGGCGACCAGATGCCTTCGAGCCCTGCTTCCATAAGCGTCGGCTGGAGGCCGTTCGTGATGCAGACCTTCATGCACTCCCCGCACTTCACGCACCGGCTGAGGAACTCCCTCTCTTCCCGCGAGCCCGGCGGCCTGAGCAGGTCTGGATTCTTGGCATTGGCCGTGCCGAGCGGCGTTATCCGCAGGAGCGGCACCGCTGCGATGCCGGACAGCGCCGAGACGACCACCCGCCTCCTGCCGAGGTCCATGGCCGGCGTTTGTTTCTTTCCGGAGAATCCGAACAGAACGGCATTGTTCGGGCAGATGTCGTCGCAGTTCCAGCAGTAGTAGCATTCTGCGTCCCTCCACTTCCCCTTCTGGTCCGGCACGGCATTCCCCTGGCAGACCGTGGCGCAGGCGCCGCACTCAGTGCAGCCCTCGCTCACCGAACGCTTGAGGAGCGAAAATCGCGACAGCAGCCCAAGGAGCGCGCCGAGCGGGCAGAGGTACCGGCACCAGAAGCGCTTCTCTACCAGGTTCAGGCTGAGGATGGCGAGGAACAGTATGCCGATGAAGACGCTCTGATTGTAGATGGCCTGGTTGAAGGACAGCACGCTCTTTTTGAGAAGGGTGTAGACCGGCTCCGAGACCGCGGCCATGCCGAGAGGATTGACGGAATAGATAGCATCGAACGTTGACCGGACAGCATAATTGAAGAGCGGATACACGCTCAGCGAGAACGACCGGATGAGCAGCGAGATGGGGTCCATGATGCCGACGGGCTGGAGCGTGAACACTGCCGACGCAAGGACACCGATAAGGAGATAATATTTCACCCGGTGCCAGTTCTTGAGGTCCCGGGCCGGCCGCCGCTTGCCGAGCGAGCCGACCAGGTTGTGCAGCGTCCCGAGCGGACAGACCCAACCGCAGAACACCCGGCCAAGGACCATCGACAGGACGATCACGACGAGGGAGAGCAGGAAGGCCTTCGCCACGGCATGGGCGGACAGGAGCGTGGTGATCAGGATGAGGGGGTCGAAATCGAGAAAGAGCCGGACAGGATAGCCCAGTTCATCGTTCCCCTTGGACTCTGTCTGGATGAAGAGGAACAGGAACAGGAGGAGAAAGAGACCTTGAATTATCCTACGAAGGTTTTGCATTGTTACAAACCTGAAGAACGCTTGTAACCACGGGTTCCGGCTTCGCCGGAACACACAGATGAACACTGATAAATCAAAACGCCTTCTTTCGAAGAACGAAAGGCCAGGCCATCAGGAGACGGAGAGCACCATAAGCGCAATTGGGAACCATACGTCGGGACTACCAAAAAAGGTTCCATCATCTGCCATTTTCGAGCCTGAGGGATCAAGATATCCACAGGTTCCTATCCACAGGAGAACAGATCCCATTATCACACTCACTGCTGATAGTAATTTTTTCATGTGTTGACTTTGTGTTAGTTTGTTTCCTGCGTCCATCTGCGCTCATCCGCGTCCAAATCACGCCTTGCTCCTCTCTGTGTTCATCTGTGGTCCAAGAGAGTATATTCGACTCAATCCGTGTTAATCCGTGTCCATCCGTGGTCAATAAACGTCTTGGCTCTGTCTGTGTTCATCTGTGGTTAATGCTTTTCTGTTTCAACCGTGTCCGTCCGTGGTCACGCTTGCAGTTTCATGATCTTCAACTTGTTCAGGTCCATGACGCCGAACCCGTGCTCCGCAGCGATCCGCACGCAGCCAAGATCGCCCCCCTTCATGCCGAAGAGCGTTGCACCGTAGGCGTCGATGGCAACCTGGTCCACGCCGGTGATGACCGTGTCGAGCTTCTTCACGTCCTTCAGGTCGCCGCCCTGGGGACCGTTGTCGGTCAGGATACGGACAGCATCGAGGATGGTGAGGCACGGTTTGGCCTTCATGGCAAGATCCACCAGGCTTTCGTCCAGCTTCTGGTGGATCATCCTGCGGGAGCCACCCATCATGCCCATCCAGTTCTTCATGGACAGGGTGAGCTTGGCGAGGCTGTGGTGCTTGGCGATGGGGACGTTGATCACCTTGTCGGCCTCGAATATCTCGGAGTACAGCGGCCAGGTCTTGAGCGCCAGGCCGTTGATGGGCATCTCTTTGAACTTCCGGTCGTCCATGTGGCTCACCTCGGCGTCGACGGCGCGTGCAGCCGGCTCGATGCCGCTTTGGACATAGCACCTGCGGGGATCGTTCACCGGCCGGTCGAAGACCTTCACCTTCTTCGCTCCCGCTTCGTAGCAGAGCTTAACGACCGCGGCGACCACCTCGGGGTTCGTGTCACCGGCCTGCTCGGGCACACGGTCCCATCCGATGTTCGGTTTCACCACGACGACATCGCCGCGGCCGATGAACCGCCTGATGCCGCCAAGGGCATCGATGGCAGCCTTCGTGATAGCTTCCGGGGACGGACCGCGGACAACGGCAAGGTCGGGATAGCCTGCTGCACCGGCGATGCTGCTCAGCGGGTCGACGGCTATGGGAAGGGTGAATCCGATGCTGCTGATCGCTGCGGTCTTCAGGAACGTTCTGCGGTCCATGGCATCACCTCGGAGAATGTGTCGGCGATCTGAGCGAAGGGAGGGGATCGACTGCTTAACTATATCCGAGCAGGCCGGGGCTGTCAAGAAGGGCCGGCGGCGTCATGGTGGACCTTCCCGCGTGTAAGTGATGCAAAGATGCCCGCGCCGCACAGGAGGGCGGAAAGGAGGAATGTGGTCTTCACGCTCTTCAAGAAGAGCGGGTAGTACTCAGGCGTGATCTGCACCCTGCCGATGTACAGCGCAAAGATCACCATGACCAGCCCCATGCTGAGCATCTGGCCGGTCAGCCGCATGGTCCCGAGCATGGCAGATCCCACACCGTAGTGCCGCCGGTCGATGGAACTCATGACCGCATTGGTATTGGGCGACGAGAACAGGGCGAACCCGAACCCGATGATGATCAGGTTCGTGATGATGAACCACAAGGGGGCTTGCTCGTCCAGGAAGGCGAAGAGGGCCAGGCCCAGGGCCGTGAACCCCATGCCGATGGACGCCACGATACGCGGTTCTCTTGTATCGGACATCCTGCCCGCGAGAGGCGAAAAGACCGCCATGACGATCGGCTGGGCGATCAGGACCATGCCTGCCTGGCGCGGCGTGAAGCCCTTGATGTACTGGAGGTAGAGGCTGACGAGAAAGGTCACCGCGAAGGTGGCGCTGTAGTTGATCAGCGCCGCGATATTGGACATCGAGAACGTGACATTCGTGATCAGGAGCCGCATGTCGAGAAGTGGGCTCGGTACCCTGAGCTCCCAGACAATGAACGCGCCGATCCAGAGCAGCCCGAACAGGACCAGCAGGACGCCCGACCGGCCGGGCAGGACCGTCAGCCCGTACATGACCGTGACGAGGCTGACCGCGTAGATGAGGGCGCCGCCGAGGTCGAACCGTTCGCCTTGCGCCTCGGCCCATTCGCCCTTGAGCCGCCGCACGATGAAGTACATGGCCACGAGACCGGCAGGCACGTTCGCCAGGAAGATGCTCCGCCAGCCGAACTGCTGGGTCAGAAATCCGCCGAGAAAGGGACCAAGGGACAGTCCGATGTACACGGCCGAGACATTGATCCCCAGCACCCTGCCCCGCTCCGCCGGCGGGAAGACCGATGTGACGATGGCGATGCCGGTGCCGAAGATCATGGCGCTGCCGAATCCCTGCAGCACCCGCAGCGCAAGAAGGGCGGACACGGTGCTGGACAGGACGATGAGACTCGATGCGACGGTGTAGATGATGATGCCCGCGGAGAATATCCGCTTCCGGCCGTAAATGTCCGCGATCCTTCCGAAGGGCACCAGGAACATGGCCGCAGCCAGCAGGTACGAGGTGGGGACCCAGCTCAGGAGCACCGCGTTCATGCCGAACTCCCTTCCCATGACCGGGAGCGCGACGTTCACGGACGAGACCATGAAGGGGGTGAGGAACGACGCCAGGACGGCGACGAGCAGGGCGGTTCTTTTCGTTTCGGCATCATGCATTGTCATGCCCTCCATCAGCGGAACTTCCCGATCACAGAGAGGATGAGGCTGATAAGGAGGCTCACGACGATGCTCGTGGCCAGGGGGAAGTAGAACGTAAAATTCTCTCGTTTGATAAGGATATCACCGGGGAGCTTGCCGAGGAACGGGACCTTCTGGAAAAACAGGAGGATGAGGCCTACTGCGATGAGCACGGCCCCGAGCAGGATGAGGCCTTTTGCCAGTTCATTCATTGGCGAAGAATTCCAGGATCTTTGCCAACGTGGCGTGCATGTCCTTCCGGTTCACGATCATGTCGATCATGCCGTGCTCCTGCAGGAACTCCGCCCGCTGGAATCCGGCGGGAAGCTGCTGCTTGATGGTCTGCTCGATGACGCGGGGGCCGGCGAAGCCGATGAGGCTCTTGGGTTCAGCGATGATGATATCGCCCAGCATGGCGAAGCTTGCGGTCACGCCGCCGAAGGTGGGGTCCGTCAGGATGGAGATGAACGGCAGGCCCGCTGAAGCGAGCCGCGCCGTGGCCGCCGAGGTCTTGGCCATCTGCATGAGCGACAGGATGCCCTCCTGCATGCGGGCGCCGCCCGAGGATGCCACGGAGATGAACGGCGTTCTCTTCTCGATGGCCCGTTCAACGGCCCGGGCGATCTTCTCGCCCACCACGGAGCCCATGCTGCCGCCCATGAAATTGAAGTCCATCACCACGAGCTGGACGGGACGGCCGCCGATCTTGGCCTCGCCGGAGATGATGGCGTCCTTGAGGCCGGTCTTCTTGCGGCTGCTCTTCAGCTTCTCCTTGTAGTCCTTGAAGCCCAGGGTGTCCTTCGGGGAAAGGCCGTCCTCCACCTCCAGGAAGGTGTTCTCGTCGACCAGAAAGGGAAGCCGCTCCGACGCCGTGATGCGGAAGTGATAGTCGCACTTCGGGCAGACCTTGTAATTCTTCTCGACCTCTTTGCGGTAGATGATCTCCTTGCAGTTGTCGCACTTGACCCACAGGCCTTCCGGGATCTTTACCTTCTTCGCCGGAGCCTCGGAGGTCAGCTTTTCGGGTCGTTCTTTCTTGAACCAGGCCATATCGCTCCTAAAAAATACTAAATCCCAATGACCAAATCCTCAGGAACCTCAGCTGGACCAAAAACAGGATTTCGAAATTGGGATGTCGTGAGTGTCCTAAAACGTATAGGTTTTCCCTTCCTGCAGGACCTTGACGTTCCTTCTCCCGAGGGCGTTCAGTTCTTTGATAACCCGCTTCTTGTGGACAGGCTTGATGTGGTAAATGTAGATGGGAACGCTGTTCCGCACCTTTGCCTTGTTGAGGTCTTCGTGGAGCTGTGCCGGCGTGAAGTGGCCGCTTGCGCCGGCGACGAAATCCATGTCGTTCGGAAATGACGTGTCCACGATGATCCCTTTCAGGTTCTTCACCTTCTTCGCCTCGGCCCACAAGCCCTCGTTCGGCCCCGTGTCCGCGCTGTAGATGAACGACGACCTCCCGTCGCCAACCAGGAAGCCCACGGCCGGGACCGGGTGGTTCATGGGGATCGCTTTGATCTTGAGGCCGGCCAGGTCGATGGTCTTTCCGGGCAGGAAGGGCTTGTAGGCGAACACCGGATTCTTCGGCGTCGGGATCTTCGTGAAGTCCGGCCAGATCAGCTCGTTCATCAGATGTTTTTTGATGGCATCGATCACCTTGGGGATCGCCCGGATGTTGATGGGCTGTTTGATGCGGCCGATGATGTTGTCCGCCAGGAACAGGATGCCCTTGATGTGGTCCAGATGGGTGTGGCTGATGAAGATATCCGTGATCTTGCTCTGCCCTTCGATGCTGAGGGCCGCGCTGATGGTGCCCGCGTCCAGCATCACCCGGTCGTTCACGAGAAAGCCCGGCGGCATGTGTCCGATCGTCTCAGACCCCGAGCACCCCAGAATCTTGACCTTCATTCACCCTCCCTGGATACGGTGTTCACGACGCGCTTTCCCGAAGCCGCGTCCTACTCTCCCTGGAGCCCGACCAGGTCATAGATCACTACGGGGTTCTCCTTGCCCTTGACGGTAACGGAGCCGAGCTCGTTCACCTTCACGATGTTCTTGACCTTTTCATAGGTAAATTCCGATATGATAATATGATTATTGTACTTTCTTGTCAAGCCCTCCAAGCGCGCACCGAGGTTCACATTGTCGCCAATGACGGTGTAGTCCATCTTCTTGCCCTCGGCCCCCATGTTCCCTACCACCATGTCGCCGGTGTTGATGCCGACGCCGATGTCGATGGCGTACTTGCCCTCGGCGGTCCACTTGGCCTGCAGCTCCTTGAGCTTCTTGATCATGGCCAGCGAACACCTGCATGCCCGCTCGGCATGGTCCGGCTGGCCGACCGGCGCTCCCCAGAGCGCCATGATGGCGTCGCCCACGAATTTGTCCAGCGTTCCGTCATGCTCGAAGACGATGTTCGTCATGGCCCCCAGGTATTCGTTCAACAGGGAGACCACGTCCTCGGGCTCGTGCTTTTCGGAAAAATTGGTGAATCCCCGGATGTCCGAGAAGAGCACCGTGATCTCCTTGCGGTCACCGCCGAGCTTGGCCTTGTTCGGGTCCCGGATCAGCTCATCAACGATGCGCTTGGACACATAGCTGGAGAACATCTTCCGGATGTCCCGGGCGCGCCGCTCCTCGGTGAAGAACCGGTAGGCCGTCTGGCTCGTATAGCCGAAGAAGAGCGCCGACGCGGGATAGATCCAGCTGAACCAGATGCCCTTGACGATGAACAGATAATAGACGAACCCCGAGAAGACCGCAAAGAGGACGATGAACACCGCCGCCCCGGACCGGGCCCCGAGCCTCGGAATGAGGATTCCCAGGAGGAGCGTGAAGATGAAGATCAGCGGGATATCGAGGTCCGGCGCACGACGCAGGAAATCGCCCTTCAGGATGTTGTCCACCACGCTCGCATGCTTCTCGATCCCCGCCATGTTCGTTGAGTAGGGCGTCACCCGCAGGTCGTAGATGCCGATGGCCGTGGCGCCGATGAGGACGATCTTGTCCTTGAACGTGCCCGCCGGGAGGTTCCGATCGAGGAGATCGGAGATCGAATACATCGGGAACGTCCTGTTCGGCCCCCGGTAGTTGATCAGCATCCTGCCGAACTCGTCGGTGGGGATCGTCGTTTCCCCCAACTGCACCGAGCCGGCGAAGTCGAGGGCCATCTTCTCGAGCGGCACGTCGCGGTAGAGCCGTACGGCC
>JAAXXJ010000434.1 GCA_013334545.1 Nitrospirota bacterium
GAATAACGACCTGATCGCCGACTGTGCCGAGGCGGGCGGCGGGGCCATTTAGAAGAACCGTGCCGGAGTTGCGAGGCGCGGCGATCGCGTAGGTGACGAGCCGCGAGCCGTTATTGACATTCAACACTTGCACCTGTTCGCCAGGCAGGATACCGGCCTTGTCCAGCAAAGCCTGATCCACGGTAACACTTCCCTCGTAGTTCAGTTCTGTTCCCGTCAGCGTCGCCCTGTGAATTTTCGACTTCAGCATAGTGATCAGCATAATTCCGCCCTATCCCTCGTTTCGTATAGAATGCTCTTTAATAATGCAGTGGATTTCCCTGTTAGTCAAACGGACATCTTGGGTCCCGTAACACACGGGCGCATCTGCGATTAGGTGCCATTAGGCAGCCCATAGAGAGTTGAGTTCTCCATTTTGATGTCGCACTGCAACCTCCAACAGGGCGGCAAAGCCCTTTTTCGTCCAGAACTGCCCTCTGCGTTTGAAGCGATTCTGAAATTGGGAACACTGGGATTCCATGGATCCGCTGCCGATGGGTAAACCGGCTCTGGTTGCGGCGGGATAGTCCATGTGATTTCTGTGGCTATTGAAGTAGTCTTTTGCTTCCTGGATCGCCGAGGTGGTGGATTCATCGGGCCGTGGTGGGGCGATCAAGAGTTCCTCAAGTGTGCTGAACAATTTCCTGGTCGACTGATGTCTCAAGGAATGGAGGATCTTTGCACACCACGTTGCCGCCTCCTGTTTATTTCCCTGGAAGAGTTCAGCCGCAAGAGCGTGAATGTGTTGGCTGGCGTGATAGAAGTCGAGAGTTCCGATCGCGCATTGTTCGAATCGGTCTTCAAAGATATTCCAGAGCCATATTCCACCGTCCATGACGACGTAAACAAACTTCGCTTTTCCCAGCCCCATCCTTCGCGCTTCCGCATGAACCCGTCGACCGAATTCCACCGGATCGGTCTCGGCAGGGACCGCAACGACATGTTTCGCGAGCAAGGCGCGACGCTTCTGGCTGATATTGACCTGATCTTTCAAGCGGTAGATGATCGCCGACTTGATCTCATGCCAGTGAATTCGCTCCTGACCCTCCGTACGCTTCTGTATACCCCAGTCTTTGCCGCGATGCCTCGCCATCCAGCCGTCCATCATGATGACCAGCACATCGTCCGGGCCCGCCTTTTCTGAGCAATCCGTTGATAGGGGGGCGGCCAGCGCCTTCTCGCCGAGGGCCACTACGCAGGAGCGAATCGTATCGTCGCTGACGCTGGAACCCCACTCAGATGCAAGCGATGAGGCCTTCTCGAAAGACCCGGTTTCGACCGCCGTGCAGCAAAGTTTACGTTGCAGACTTGGACTGAGTCTCTGATTCTTATCAAGCCCCCATGCTTCCCGAATCGGCACGATCCATTCCTTGCGCTCAATGCAATATCCTTTGGTCGCCTGCACAACGATCCCCCCGAGCGTGGTTTTCAGATTCAGATCGACTTTCCTTTTCCTTGTCAGTTTGCTGACCTCCGCCATCCCCTGTTGCCGTGCGGCCAGGCGTTTCTGCAAACGGACCTGCAGTCTCCTGCGGTATTCCTCACGCATTTCCACAAGCAGTTCATCTTCCGTTTCCATCAGTTCATTCGTCCACTGGTTATTCATTCCGCCCATTCAGATAGTCTCCTCTTGACATAGTAGCATCATAGTACTACTACATACCGGAAAAGGAGACACTATGGCAAACAGAAACGTGAGTACGGTCGAGAAAACAATCCGGCTGCTTAAACAGCGTCTTGTCGAGATCGGCGATATGCGTCCGGGAACGCTCAGCGTCCAATACCGGAATCCGGCGGAAAGGAAAATACCCTTCAATCAGATCAGCTACACCTGCAGGGGCAGAAGCCGCTCCGAATACGTAAGGCCTGAAAATCTGGACGCAGTCAGGCGTGAAATCGAAGCCTACAAACGCTTCAAGTGCATGCTCAGCCGAATCATCGACCTTTCGATCCGGGCTTCACGAATACGCTGCGGCACTGGCATCCCAGCAAAAAAGACCCAAAAAAGGAAATAACCACCCGTTAACTGCACCTAATCGCAGATGCGCCCATCAGAAGCTGAGCGGACATGCGGGACAGGCGACGATCTGGAGTTTTGCCCGGAGGAACGGTTATGAGAAACTGTTGCGGGAGGTGTTTCCCCATCATCCGACCAGTCCCAACGCGACGGACCCTGTAGACATTGGGTTGGGATTTACGAGTGGGATTCTGGCGGGAGCGGACAAGCTCACACGGATTTCCTGGCTGCGTTCAGACCCGATCC
>JAAXXJ010000122.1 GCA_013334545.1 Nitrospirota bacterium
AAGTCCAAAGAATTTTTAGATTAACTCCAAATCCGGGGTTCGTTCAGACTCGCTTTATTGTTGGCCGGGCGTGGTCAGAATTGCCTCGGGGAACTGTCTCGATTCACAGAATTGCTGAGCGTCAGGCTTTTTCAGAAATAAAAGCTTTTCCCCCTTTAACTAAATTGGCGATGATCCGAAGTTTTTTAGGTGCAAATTTTCCCCTACCCAGGCGGTCCGGAATGAAGTAAAATCATCCCGAATCGCCGGGGCTCTTGGCCAAAAATCCTTTCACGGAGGAGGGCGGAAAAATGGACGAGGAGAAACGAGACAAAATGGCTTTTTGGATCATCGCGGTCCTTGGAGCGATCTATGTTCTGTATGGTATCCCGGGGGCTGTCCTTGCTCAGGAGAAGTACCCCACAAAACCGATTAACTTCATTATCGGTTACCCGGCGGGGGGGACAACAGATGTCTGCGCCCGGCCGCTGGTTGCCGCCGCCGGCAAGACCCTGGGGCAGCCCATCGTGGTCGTGAACAAACCGGGCGGGGCCTCTGCCGTGGCCGTGGCCACCCTGAAAACCGAGAAGCCCGACGGGTACACCATCGGGATTCTCCCCAGCGGGGCGGTCCTGAGTCAGCATATGCGCAAGGTCCCCTATGATTCGGCCAATGACTTCACCGCGGTCATGCAATACGCGATCTATCTTTACGGGCTGGTGGTGCGGTCCGATGCTCCCTGGAACACTTTTAAAGAATTCATCGACTACGCCAAGGCCAACCCGGGGAAGATCCGTTACAGCACGGCCGGGCCGGGGACCCCCCAGCACCTGGTCATGGAACGGCTGGCCCTGAAAGAAAAAATCAAGTGGACCCATATCCCCTTCGAGGGCGGAGCCCCGGCGGTTGCGGCCCTGCTCGGAAATCATGTGGAAGCCGCCTCCCAAACCACCGAGTGGAAAACGCACGTGGAAGGGGGGCGCCTGAAGCTCCTGGCGGTTTACGGTGAAAAGCGGATGATCGATTTCCCGAATGTTCCCACCCTTCTGGAACTGGGCCAGGGACATCTTGCCGGTGACCTTACCGGTATCACGATCGGTCTTGAGCAGCATCCCGATGGAGATGAAGAAAATGCTGGCAAAGTAGTCGCGGAAGGGAAGGATGTCGGCCACGATCTGGTGGCTGTACTCGGACTCGGCGATGATGAGCCCTGCCAGGAACGCGCCGAGGGCAAGGGAGAGCCCGAGGCTGAATGTGATCCAAGCGGTCCCGAGACAGAGCAGGACCACGAGCAGGAAAAACATCTCCCGGTTCCTGAGACGGATCACGTGGTGCAGCAGGAATGGAACGATCTGCCGCGCGGCGAGGAACACGACCGCCAGCCCGAGCACCGCCATCCCCAGGCTCATTATGACGGAGACGGGGGTGATCTCGCCTGCGGTCCCGGCCTGTCCGAGAACGGGGAGCAGTAGCATCATGGGCACGACAGCCATGTCCTGGAACAGGAGTATCCCCGTGGAGAGCCTGCCGTGCGCTGTGTCCAGCTCGGCGCGGTCCGAGTACATCTTAAGCACGATGGCCGTGCTGCTGAGCGACGCAAGAAAGCCGAAAAAGAGCGCCTGGGTCATCGGGTAGTCGAAGAGCAGGGCGATGCCCGCGACGGCGCCGACGGTCAGGACGACCTGGGTCCCTCCGCCCAGCAAGAGCTGGCGTCCCGAACGCCAGATGTCCTCGATGGAAAATTCGAGCCCCACGGTGAACAGCAGCAGCACGACGCCGATCTCGGCGAGCCGTTCCACGACCTGGGTCTCGGTAATGACCGCCGCTCCGTAGGGGCCGATCAGCACCCCGGTGATGAGGAACCCCACCAGTGCGGGCAGTTTCGCCTTGTGGAACAGGAAGGTGATGGGGAGCGATACGGCCAGAAGGATGATGAGCTCCCGAAGGATGGTGACCTCGGTGTCCTGCATAGATTCTCATCATACCATACTTGGCCGCGTTTATCATGTCCTGCCCCCTGCGCGTGCACCAGCCGGCCGGCAGCATTCCGGGCGGCATTGCTGTCCGCGGTCATGGTGCACTCTCCAAATCTCCTTGACAGTCTCCATTCCGGTATGTTACTTTAGCAGGTCATTTGTGCGTACGAGTGGAGGGATCGCGAATTGGAAAACAAGGACCAGCAGGGACAGCAGGGAATCGTTGAGGTCGTCGCAGACAGGATATGGAAGTTCTTCTCCTCGGTGAAGCTTGCCGTGGTGCTGCTCATCATCCTCGCGGTCGTATCGGTCATCGGTACGGTGATCCAGCAGAACCAGGCGCCTGAGGATTACCTGAGGGAGTACAGCCAGGGCACCGTCGAGCTCTTCGAGGCCCTCGGGTTTTTTGATCTGTACCATACCTGGTGGTTCGTCCTCCTCCTGCTGATGGTCACGGCGAACCTCACTATCTGCACGCTCGAACGCTTTCCCTATGCCTGGAAGGCAATGCGGGCCCCGCTGAAGACCCTTGACGAGGATGGCTACAAGGCAGCCCTGTTCAAGAAGGAGATCATGGTCAAGGGCGGGATGGAGCAGGCGGAGCTGGCGGCGCTCAAGGCCCTCAAGGGGAAGAGGTACAGCCACTTGGTCTCGAAGGAGCAGGGGACGACCAGCCTGGCATCCCAGAAGGGTGCGTACACCCGCATGGGAGTATACATCACCCATGTGAGCATCATCCTCATCTTTACCGGGGCGCTGATCGGTTCGTTCTTCGGGTTCAAAGGGTACCTGAATCTGCCTGAGGGTGAGACATCGTTGGTCGTCTACCTCCGCAACGAGCCGCTCTGGGACAAGATTATGGCAGGCTTCGGGATTAGCAAGAGCCCGGTGATCCATGATACCGGGGCGGGTGTTCCCGCCATGCCGTTGGGATTCTACGTCCGGTGCGACGATTTTGAGGTCGACTACTACCAGAACGCCGGCCGGCCGACGGGCATGCCGTCGGAGTATTGGAGCAAGCTCTCGGTTTATGACATGCAGCAACAGAAGGTATTTGACAAGCGGATCCGCGTGAACGATCCGCTCAGCCATCACGGGATAACCTTCTATCAGTCAAGCTACGGCACGATTCCGAACAGGACGGGCAAGGTCGTGCTGAACGTCAAGCTCAAGAACACGCCGGGCTCCGGAGAAACGATCATTGTGGACCCCGGTTCATCGATATATGTAAAGTCCATCGACCGGACCATCAAGGCCCTCGGCATCGGGCCCTTCGGCATGCGGGACCCCGCCACGGGCAAGGTCCAGTTCTACCAGTCCCGGAATGATGAGCTCATCAATCCCACCGTCGAACTCGAAGTGCTCCGCGGCAATGCGCCGGTGTTCAGGACCCAAGTGATGAAAGTGGACGCTGGTGAGCCGGTCATGCCCGAGAACTATATCATCCGCTATGTGGATTATTGGGGCGCTCGCTACACAGGACTTCAGGTGAACAAGGACCCGGGCGTGTGGATCGTGTATGCCGGGTTCATCCTGCTCTGCGTGGGGCCGATCATCGCGTTCTTCGGATCGCACCGGAAGGTTTGGGTGAGGATCCAGGACCGGAAGGGTCAGGCCGCGGTTCTGGTTGGCGGATCGTCGAACCGGAACCGGCTCGCCTTTGAGCGTGAATTCAACAGCATCGTAGAAAATATCGCAAAGTAATCCTTACGGAGGAAATGATGGACAGTTCCCAGCTTTTCACGTTCGCAACGATTGCGTACCTTGCCGCCATGGTGCTCTATATCAGCTATCTGGCCTTCAGGAACGAGGGTGTCGGCAAGGCAGCCTCGTTTATCACCTACGCCGGTCTCGGGCTTCAGACCATCGCCCTGGGGATGCGCTGGGTTGAGTCCTACCAGATGGGGATCGGTCGCGTGCCGCTCTCGAACCTCTATGAATCCCTGGTCTTCTTCACTTGGAGCACGGTGCTCATCTATGTCATCGTTGAGTGGAAGTACAAGACCCGGGCCTTCGGCGCCTTTGTCATGCCCGTGGCCTTCCTGGCGCTGGCATTCATCAATTTCGCCGGCATCAGCACCGAAATCTCGCCGCTCGTACCGGCGCTCAAGAGCAACTGGCTCTTCTATCACGTGCTGATCAGCTTCCTGGGCTATGCCGCATTTGCCATTGCCTTTGCGGTGAGCATGGTCTTCCTGCTGATCGATATGGAGGACCGGGGGCCGGTCCGTGATCTGGGGATTGGACTGGGAGCGCTGGCGGTGCTGGCGGTGACAGGGTATGCCATGGCGGCCGCCGGTGAGCGGATGAAGCTTGTCTTTTGGATGGGTCTCGGCGTGCTGATCCTCGTCTGGTTCCTCTATCTTATCATGCGAGGGGCGAAGAACAAGCCGCAAGTCTACCTGTTCTGGTCGTTCTGCGTCACCCTGGCGATCGGCCTCATGGTGGCCATGGGATTCGACATCGTGTATCTGAACCTGACCCATTCGATCCAACCGGGCGAATCCATGAAGCAGCACCTCTTCGAGGCCTCGTTCCTGAGCAAATCTCTGATCAACGTGGTCATTACCTGGGGCCTCATCGCCGGCCTGTTCTGGTTCATTTGGTCAAAAGGTATGGCGCTCAAAAAACTTCTGGTCCAGTATGTTCCCGGCCAGGACATCCTCGATGACGTGACGTACCGGATGATCGCCATCGGGTGGCCGCTCCTCACCGGCGGCATCCTCACCGGCGCCGTGTGGGCCAACAGCGCCTGGGGAACCTACTGGAGCTGGGACCCGAAGGAGACCTGGTCGCTCATCACGTGGTTCGTCTACGCCATTTACCTCCATGCCCGCTACGTGCGTGGGTGGAAGGGGACCCAGATGGCGGTCATCTCGGCAGTGGGTTTCCTGGCCGTCATCTTCACCTACCTCGGCGTGAACCTGGTCCTGTCCGGCCTCCATTCCTACGGCGGGATGAACTAGGGATCGTTGCGAACAGACACTGAACATTTGATCGCCGGGGCAATCCTGCCCCGGCTATTTCTTTACCCGTGCCGGCCCCCGTATTACCCGCAGGATCTTCCGCTGAATCCAGGAGCGAGTGCAATTCCCGTAGCTTGCTGGGTTAGCGAGCGATTCGAATACAGAGCACTACCTTGAGGATCGAAAATTCCCAGCAGCTTGCTGCTGGGAGCTTCAACACGCTTCCCTCTTCCATCGTGAACGATGCCGTCGCTTTCCCTGCGGTTCCTGTCCGATATCAAGACGGTATCCATCCTGATTAATAAAGTATGCTATACTTAAGGCAAGACGGGAGCAAAACGGGAAAAGGAGGGTAGGCCATGAAAGAGTTCAAATGCAGCAGTCTGGGAAATAAGTGTTCGTGGAAACACATTGCCAAGACCGATGAATTGCTTGCTGATGTGGTGGCGGTCCATCTGAGGGATGTGCATGGCCAACAGTCGCTGGACAGCGACATGGTGGCGAAGATCAAGAAATCATTCAGCAATCCTTCTCCGGTCGAGGCAAAGGCGGCGGAGGACCTGGTGCTGAAGGTTTACAACTGCGACCTTGGGAAGGGATGCGGATGGAAGTACATCGCCCAGACCGAGGATTTGATCGTGGACGCGGTGGCGGTCCATGCCCGTGAGGCGCACGGCATCAGGGAGTTCGGACAGGAGTTGAAAGTGACCGTCGCTAACGCCTTGCAGCCCTGGAAGGGATAGCAGAGAGACGGGAGCGGGGGGAAAATCCGACACGTGACGGGGACGCGGGAGGACATGGGGAGAAGGCAGCAGACTGAAGAATGAAGACAAGGATCAGTTCGATCGCCGGGGTGTGACCTGTGAACAGGTCGGTCCCGGCGTTATTGTTTCAGGGAGATGTCCATTCCCTTGTCGACCGAGTAGATGGGATAGATCCGGAAGTCCTGGACCCGGGGCTGCACGACGAAAAAATCCGAGCGATGCCACATGAAGACCCAGGGCGCCTCCTGAACGATGCGTTCGTTTGCCTGCCGGTACAGCCGGTAACGGTCCCGTTCGTCAACGGTCGACTGGGCCTCTTCGATCAGGCGGTCAACGGCCCGGTCGACGAACCATGTCCTGTTGCCGGCCGGCCCCCTGTTCGCAGAATGGAACATAGGGTAGAAGAAGTTCTCCGGGTCCGGGTAGTCGGCCCACCAGGAAAGCCAGAACGCATCGGCTTCTCCCCTGTTCAGCGCTTCCTTGTAGGCGCTCCAGTCCAGTTGCACGATGTCCGCCTTGAGGCCCGCACGGGACAGATACTGCTGGATGACCTCCAGAAGGTCGAGGACCTCCGCTTCGGCAGAGATGAAGACCCTGATCCGTTTTCCCTCCAGCCCCGCTTCGCGCACCCGTTGTTTCGCTTCTTCAGGATCATAGCGGTAACCGCCGGTGTCCTTCGGCCCCAGGCCGAACTTCCACAGGGGCGGCGGGACCGGGCCCACGGCGAGCACGCCCCGATTCTCGTAGACCGTCTCGAGGATGCGTTTCCGGTCGATGGCCATATTCACGGCTTGCCGGACCTTCACGTCGTTGAAGGGCGGACGGCTGCAATTGAAGCCCAGGTAATAGCAGTTGAGCCCCGGTTTCCCGAAGATCCGGCCGCGCCACTTCGGGTCCGTGGTATAGCGCCGGTATTCGGACGCCGGGATGAGGAGCGCATCAAGCCCGCCGGTCTCGAACTCCATGACGGCAGTGAGGTCTTCTGGGATGACCCGGTAGATGATCCCCTCCAGTCGGGGGCGGCCCCCGAAATAGTCGCTCCGGGCGGCGAGGGCGAGGCTCTGGCCGTGCTTCCATTCCGTCAGGGTATAGGGACCGCTTCCCGAAGGATGGCTCCCGAAGTCAGCGCCGAGCCGGGCGACCTCTTCGCGGGGAACGACATACGCCGTGGACATGCCGAGAAGGGAGAGGAAGGGGCCAAAGGGCCGCTCCAGGGTGAGGGAAAGCGTATGGTCGTCGATGACGCGGATGCCTGCGGCGTGTGAAGCCCGTCCCGCGATGACGTCCCTCGCGCCCTCGATGCGGTCCAATACCCAGGTAACGGGCGCTTTGGTCCTCGGGTCGAGAACGCGTTCGAAGGAAAATTGAACATCGCGCGCCGTCACCTCACGGCCGTTGCTGAAGGTGAATCCTCGCCGGAGCGTGAAGGTATAAGTGCGATGGTCGTTCGAGACCTTCCAGGACCCGGCAATGTCAGGAACGATCTCGAGCCGTTCGTTGAACCGGACCAGGCCGTTGAAGAGCTTCGCGGCGATCAGCCCGCCGGTGACGTCGGTGATGAGCGCGGGATCGAGGGTGGTGGGGTTTGCAGAGAGCCGGAGATAAAGAATGCCCGGAAGCCTGCTGCCGGAACGGTCGCAGCCGGGAAGGCACGAGAGCACGAGTATGCCGATGATAATGACCAGCTGCGTGCGACGCCATTGACGGATGGTCATCGGTCGGTGCTATCTCCTTGATGCATGGATGAGGGACTCGAAGAGCAGCTGCGATGGACCGTCCGTCAGGGTCTTCTCGGGGTGCCATTGCACGGCGACCAGGTAGTTCTTGCCCCGCGATTCGAGTGCCTCGAAGACGCCGTCCGGGGAGACTGCGGCGAGCCTGAGGCCCTTGCCGGGGTTCTTGATGCTCTGGTGATGGGCGCTCCGGACGCGAATACTGCAGTCGCCGGTCGCGCAATTGTCCATGATCCTGCAGAGCCTCGTGCCCTCGAAGATGGTGATCTGATGGAACACCTTCTCGCCGGCCTTCGCAGCGCCGTGCCTGATGGCCTTCGGGACCTGGAGCGCGATGTCCTGGTAGAGCGTTCCGCCGAGCGCCACGTTCACGAGCTGGGCGCCGTAGCAGACGGCGAGCACCGGTTTCCCTGCTTTCACCGCGGCCTTGAAGAGATCGATCTCGAACTTCACGCGGTTGTCCGTTGTCAGCGTGAGCTTCGCACCGGCGAGCCGCCTCTCATGGTAAAACCGGGGATGGATATCATCGCCGCCGGTGAACAGAAAACCATCGAGCTGCCAGAGCCAATGGTGGTGGATAGAGCGGAAGTCGAGTTTGAGATCAATCCAAAATTATGAAGTCTCTCCTTCGTTTAGGCGTCTTTTTACGCCCTTACATCTTACAAATATCCCTTTCCCTGGCTCTGTTGTTGATCCTTACCGGAGTGGGCCTGGTGATCCCCACCATCATCCGGGCGGTGATTGATATTGGAATTACCAAAGGTGAAGCGCGCTTCATGATGAATATGGCATTGTTGGTCCTGGCAGTGGG
>JAAXXJ010000435.1 GCA_013334545.1 Nitrospirota bacterium
GCCAGCATGCCGAGGATGAGGCTGCCGCTCTTCTGCTCCATTTGGACGAATCGCGGGAAGGTGGCCAGGACGCTCATGTTGTCGGGGTTGGAGGTATGGATGCCGGCCACGAGGGGCTCTGCGATCTTGTTCAGACATTCCACGCCGAGCCTGCGGGTCACGAAAGAGCCGAGGCTCTCGTCGTCCTGCGACTTTCTCCGGGGGACGAAGACCTCCATGCCCATGCGGAGCTTGCCGGGCCAGGAAATAAGATCAGACTTTGCCATGGGCCAAAAGGAGGTCGGCACCATGAGCATGACGCCTTCCGGGAGGGCATGAAGCTGTCTCCCGGAATAGATGAAGGTGCCCTTGAACTTATCGTTGGACGGAAGCATCTCGGCCTCGAGGCCCAGGTACTTCGCCAGGTTCACGGTCCAGATCTTCTCGGGCAGGAAGCTGTCCGGCCCTGCCTCGACGAGACAGTCGCCGATCTTTTCCGTCAGGATCTTTCCGCCGATGCGCTGGTCCCGCTCGAGCAGCAGTACGTCCACTGCCTTGCCGTGGGCCTTGGCGCCTGCCTTGAGATGGACTGCAGCAGCGAGGCCCGCGATACCGCCGCCGATGATGATGACACGTGACATAATAATGACCTCAAGAAAAAGAATACGAATGTCACGAATAAATGAACGAATGACACGAATAACGGCTTGTGCCTACATTCGTGAAATTCGTTCCATTCGTGTGATTTGTGGTAAGGCCGTTCTTTGGAGAATTATCAGCTCAGGTACTCCGTGATCTTTTCCTTCAGGGTTTTAAAGATCCATTCGAACTTCGCGTCGTCCGATTCGAGCAGGGTGACGCGGAATCCCTGAAGATCGCAGTTGAACCCGGTAAGCGGGACTACGCAGATACCGGTCGCGGCGAGGAGGTAGTATACGAAGCGCTTGTCCAGGGCTACGTTCTTCACGATCCGTTCGACCTTTTCCTTCGCCTTCGCGTTGGAGACGCCGAGCTTTTGGTTCGGCGTCAGCGCGTTCTCGCGGAACACCACGGTGAGGTAGAAGGCGCCGTTCGTCTGGTTCACCAGGATGCCATTGACGTCCTTCAGGAGGCCATAGGCGATGCGGGACCGCTTCTGGTACATGGCGCTCCTGTCCGCAATATGCCCCGCATACCGGCTGTCGCCCATGATCGACGGGATGACCCACTGCGGGAGCGTGGTGGAGCAGACCTCGAGCATCTTGTCGTCCACGATGCTCTTGATGTACTTGGCAAAGACGGGGTCCTTGTCGGCATTGTATACCTCGATCCATCCGCACCGCGCCCCAGGCCAGGGAAGCTCCTTGGAAATGCCCTTCATGGAGATGCCGCAGACGCCGTCGATTACGTCCGCGAGGGGCACGGACCTCTTGCCGTTGTACGTGATGTTGATGTAGATCTCATCGCAGACGATGAAGAGGTCGTACTCCTTGGCGATGGCTACGATCTCCTGCAGGACCTCTTCCGGGTAGACGGCGCCCGTAGGGTTGTCCGGATTGATGAGCAGGATGCCGGAGATGGAAGGGTTGTACTTCACCTTCATCCGGAGGTCGTTGACGTCGGGGTACCAGAGGTTCGCCGGGTCGAGCTTGTAGGCGATGTATTCCGATCCCGCATGCGAAGCCTCGGCGGATGAGTGAGTGCTGTAGGCCGGGCTCGGTCCGATGACGCGGTACTCCTTGCGGAGCTGGCCGTAGATCTTGCTGATGGCGTCGCCCAGGCCGTTGAAGAAGATGATGTCCTCTTTCGTGATTTTGACGCCGCCGTTCTTGTTCGCCTTCTGGGCGAGGAACTCCCGTGTGGCGTCGAGGCCCTTCGTGGGGGAGTAGCCGTAGGTCAGGTCCTCCTTCATCGCGTTGATGATGAGGTCCTTGATCCAGCCGGGAAGCTTCTCGCCTTTCTGGACCGGGTCGCCGATGTTCTCCCAAGTGATGTCAACGCCCAGCTGCTGGAATTCCTTGGCTACGGCGACGATCTCCCGGATCTCGTATTTCAGCTCGTCGGCACCCGGTGATACGATGTTGTTTCGCATATGCCCATCCACCCCTGTTGCTATCGAAAAAGATCTCTCGTTGCAACCCTGGGGAAACAACGAGAACCAAAGATTCTGTAACCACGGGTCCCGACTTCGTCGGGACACACAGATAAAAACAAATCTTGTAATAAAGGAAGTGCATAAGGATATACTACTCCGTACATCAGCTTTTCTGTTGTTAAAAGATTCAAAAGCTTCTTTTACTATAGAGGGCGAAAGTCCCACTCATAGCAGAGCTGCACGTTGGGGTAGAGCAATCGGACAGGCTGGCAATAAACCACTTAGTAAGGATGAACTATTTCGATTGC
>JAAXXJ010000123.1 GCA_013334545.1 Nitrospirota bacterium
TCCATTCCCGTAATATAGACATACGATTCTTTCGTCCACATCGCGTACGAGACAAGGGAAACAGCAAGACCGGGCAGGAGCCAGTAAGGAGAGACCTGGAGCGGCAGAATGTCGTTTCTCCATTTTGCGAGAGCATAGCCCGCGCAGAAAAAGGGAAAAGTGTATCTGAACATATGGTCAAGCACGTACATATCCGGCAGAAATAAAATCGCCATGCAGAGCACGGCAAATGCTGCTGCACGATCCAGCTTTATCAGCCGGAGCACTATAACGATAACGCTGGAAAAGAAAACACATTGCAGGAACCAGAAACCATCGATTGTCGCCTTAAATATCAACCTCGGCAACACGGTAAGAGCCTGGTCCATTCCGATCCGATCCGCTGCGACGGCGGAGAAGACCCGATGCGATTCGAATATGATCGCCCAACAGAAGATCGGAACGATCAGCTGCAGAAATCGTTTTTTTATGATATCTACAGGCGTGTTTCTCCCCATAGAGCCATAGGAGACAAAACCTGATACCCCCATGAAGAGCGGCATGTGGAAGATATAGATGAACTTATAGGCGGGGTCGTACCAAAATTCCTCAATGCGACCATACACAAGGAATTGGATCGCATGCCCGTAAACAACGAGAAGGATCAATATTCCTTTGAGATAGTCGAGATAATCGTTCCGTCCGGTGTCTGTTTGCACGTTCATTGTTTTTTTGACCCGATCAAATACCGGGGACAATTCCACGGACCACTCTACCCCCGCCTGATGGTCACATCAATGGTATTGATGTCATTGTCGCATCCGGACCTCATGATCCCGTGCAGCAACCGCGTATGCTCGATAAAAAAGAGTGTGTGCTTACAGAATGTCGAAGCCACTGAACGTGGACAGGAAGAGCGAAGAGGAAAAAAGCGAACGGAGATGGAGAGCGACTGCTGCGAGCAGGACAGAGGCTCCGAAGCAGAGCCCTTTCGGTCCGGTGCCCCTACTCGACGGTTCTATAGATCTGTATGCGATTATTGCTCCTGTCGGCGATAATAAGCTCTCCCTCCTGATTGATGCAGCATTGCGACGGGTAGCGAAGCAGGCCTTCTTTCCATCCCATGGCCAAAAGCCGCCCTTGGAACGAGCCGTCCTGACCAAGAATGATGATATCGCCTCCGTTCTGGTCGACCAGATAAATGATCCCCTTCCTGTCCGTCGTGATGCTCGTCGGGAAATTCACGGTCTCCTTCATGCTCTGCGTCAGGGGCGTGAACTTCTTCGCATCTGCAGCAGCGGCATAGACAACGGATTCAAGACTGTCTACCAGCAAGACGGTATCTTTGAAATCCACCGCAAGGTCCGAAATAAATCCATATCGTTCGGGGAAGGGGATGATCTTGAGGAATTTCCCTTCGGTGTCCAGCACCACAACACCCGCCGATGAGATATCCAGAATGTACATGTTCCCGTTCTGTGCGATCTTAAAGCTTCGCGGAACAAGGGTCAAGGAAGCGGGCAGCCCGGCCGCGTCCACGAAACCCCGGAACTGTCCTTCGGCGCTCAGACGAACAATACGCCGCTGTTTTTCATCAAGGGCAAGGATATCCCCGCGGGAGTCGATCTGCACTCGTACCGGATAGGTCAATTGCGGCACCTTGATGTCCGGCCCGGCCAGCAATGACCTGCTTTGGAAGGTGTAGCGCACGAGCCGGCCGTTGCCGGAATCGGCAACCACAAAAAGCGCGTCCTTGCCGCAGGCAACGCCCTCAGGTTGTCTAAGGCCCTTTTGCTGAGCATCCAGATAGACGCTCATGATGTGCGTCAGCTTCACCGCGGAGAATCCCGGCGCACTCAGGACGAAGAGCGCGGCCAGCGTTAACAGGAGGGACCGAATGAACGTTCTCATAATCGCGTTACCTCTTCAACTGTTCGTGACACTGGACGCAAAGATCCATGCCGAATTGAAAGTGGGCGAGGCGTTTCTGATCAGATCCGTGGGATCTGTGGCAGCTCAGGCAGTCAATCGAAAGGTTCTTATTCCTCGGATCAACCGCCTTCTCCCCGATCGGGTGCGACGTATGTTTCGAGAAGTCATGGCAGTTGCTGCACAGCTCGATGACCGGTTGGTTCAGCAGCAGGACCGTGTTGGATGCGTGAGGAGAATGGCAGGAGTCGCACATCCCTGCCTCCACGGGATTGTGCTTGGACACGGCCTTTTCCTGCCTCGTGATCGTATCCTTGTGACAGTTGCCGCACAGCTTCGTCATCGAGGTCTGATTCAGGAGACCCTTCCCCTTGGAAGCATGAGGGCTATGACAGTTCATACACCCCCGCTGATCGACGATAGGCCAGTGGATCCTGTTCATCGAGAATGTCGCATTGACCATTTGGTAGTGGCATCCGCGACAGAGTTCAAATCCGGTCTTCTTGGTCTTTAACGGCGTCGGTGATGTAGGCTCGTTATGACACTGGTTGCAAACCCTGTTGGCGACCGGGGCGTGGACGGTGTCGTAGAGCAGGGAGCTCTTCGAGGAGCCGTGCGTATTGTGGCACGAGGTGCACTGGGAATTGGCGACCGGGTAGTTCTGGTGGACTTTCACGAAGAATGGTTTGTCGGTCTGATGACAGCCCTTGCAGAGCCCGGGAACATCCTTCTTGAGCAGATGAAGGGCCGTAGTCGATTCATGGGGATCGTGGCACGTCAGACAGCCGGAAGTCACGGGCTTATGCTTGCGCTTCGCCTTGCCGATGGCTTCACCCAGTTCCTTGTGGCACTCCAGACAGAGTTTTTCCCCGGCAAGCTTGAGGTTGAACTTGTTGGCTGCGGCATGAGGATCATGGCATTTGATGCACCCGCCCTCTGCGACAACCTTGTGGCTGCTCTTTGCCTTGCCGGATACCATGGCCGCATGGCAGGAGAAGCATATCTTGTTAGGATCGACCGCGAGCATTTTGCCGTGCGAGGACGTATGCGGGCTGTGGCATCCCGTGCATTCTCCCTGCTTAAGAGGCGTATGCACGAAGGCGCTTTTCATTTTTTCGGAAAACGACGCGTGACAGGTCAGACAGACCTTTCCCTGGGCTCCGGGTTTCAGTTTGAAAACATCTTTCGCGTCCGAACCAACGACCATGACTGCAAGTGAACAGGCGACGCTCAGCAGTATCAACAAGGCTCTGGATTTCATATATGCGTTCATCCTTTTCATTGCTTTTCCACGATATGGCAGGTATCACACGACCGTGCGGCAAAGGGTGGATGCATCACGTCCTTGAAAAATTTCGGGTCTTTGGACGTATGGGGATTATGACAATGTCTGCAGTCCGTCTTCTTCGGATCGATCCCAATATGGGACTTCACGAACGAAGGACGGTCGAACTCATGACAGTTGCCGCACAGCTCCAGGACCGGTTGGACAATAAGAGAGGGTTGTGAAGAGAAGTGGGGCATATGGCATGTGAGACAGTTCCCTTCTGCCGGTGAATGCACATTTTCCTTGCCCATTCTCTCCTTCATCCCTTTATGGCAGGTCAGGCAGAGGGGCGGCGTAGACGCGAGAAGAAGGCCTTTTAATTTCGCCTTGTGGGGGCTGTGACATTTCGTGCATTCGCCACTCGTTACCGGCGAGTGCTTGACCGCGCCGCCTTTCAACGCTGTTTCCACTTTCCCGTGGCAGGAAAAACATATTGTATCCTGCTTTTTCATCAGCATCCCGGCGATATTGCTTCCATGGGGATCATGGCACGCGAGACATTCTCCCCCGGTGAATGGCGGATGGTTGGCCCCCCCGACCTCCTCCTTCATGAAGGCGCTGTGGCACTGCTTGCAGAGATCGGAACCGGTGGCCTTGACAATATTGGGAAGGTCGGAGCCGTGGGGATTATGGCATGCATTGCACTGGGCGAGGGCCACCGGTTGATGGGTATAGGTCCTGGTAAATTTTACTTCCGCATCGGTATGGCAGGAATAGCAGACCCTGTCCATCTGGTCCTTCAGAATACCCTTGATGTTCGAACCATGAGGGTTATGACAGGAGCTGCACATGTCCGTGGAGAACGGATTATGGGCGTTCTTGGTCTTCTTTGCTTCCTTCGTCTTAGCATGGCAGGTAAAACAGAGTTCGCCATCCTTTGCCAGCAGCAGCCGATTGTTCTTCGCGGCATGGGGGGCGTGGCAGGTCAGGCAGCCTTTATCGCCCGTTACTGCCGGATGGGAGACGCTGATCGTTTTCCCTTTGTCGGGATGGCAGCTGAAGCAGAGCGCATTGCCGGCAGCAGAGAGGAGTTTCTTGTTCTCCGAGTCATGGGGATCATGGCATGCGGTACACATACCGCCCTGGAACGGCGCATGTTCCACCTGACCGCCGGCCTTGAGCCCGGCCTGGTCGTGGCACTGATAGCAGAGTTCCCCTCCGCTCAGGTTCGTTCCAAACGGTGCATCGGATGTGGCGGCCTTATGGCATGCATCGCAGGACAGCGACGTCACGGGATTGTGCGTGCTTGTCTTGAGGAGCTTGGCTTGATCCGACGAGTGGGGATTATGGCACTTCGTGCAGGACTTGGTCTGGACGGGATATCCGCCGTGCGCCTTCTTGAACGAGGACGCGTTACTGTCGTGACATTTCAGACAGAGGGAAGGGACGGCGGCATTCAGCAGGCCGGCCTCGTCGGAGCCGTGCGAAACATGGCATGTCTGGCATCCGCTGGTCTTCAGGGGTTTGTGCGTGATCTTCTTCTCGAACGCCTCTTTCGTATGGCATTGATAACAGAGGGCGGCGCCCTCCGATTTCATCAAATGATCGGCCTGGCTCGCATGGGGATTATGGCAGAGCGCGCATTGCCCTTGCTTCATCACGGTGTGAATATGGGCCTTGGTCAGGCCGAGCATCTCCTTGGTGTGGCAGGCGTAGCAGACCTGATTGCCGGGTTCCTTGAGAATGAGCTTGGGCACGATCCCGTGACGGAGGTGGCAGCCCTCGCATTTCTTTTCTTTTGCCACCGTATGCACATGCTTCATCGAAAAATATTTCTGTTCAAACTTGGTATGGCAATCCAGGCAATCCTTCTTCGAGAACGTCTGTTTTTTGAGTGCCGGCCCGCATGAGACCAGGAAGGCCGATCCGGCGGCGACGATGAGCATCATTCCAATAGCAACGACATACATGCGGTACTTCTTGAGTGGGATCATCCTGTCTCCCTGAATGAGGTCTGTTAAAAGTTCATATACACTTTCACCTCGGCTGCGCTTCTGAGCTTGGCGACCCAGTCAGCGAACGAGGCCTGTGTGTGTTCATTATAGAGCTTTTTTGCGATAAGCGGCCTGACCGCATCATAGTCCTGCACCGATGGAGGATAGACAGCCATGACCGATATGACGGAGAAATATCCTTCCGGGCTCTCGTAGAACCTGAAATCCCCGGCACTGGCCCCCGACAGGGCATTCCTGAGGCCATCGTTCAGAGCTGTGATGGTGAAGATATTTCCGCCAAGAATCACGCTTTCCGCGGTGCTCTTGCCGACCTGCCCCTCTGCATGCGCCTTTATCCAGGGAAACTGATCACCAGCCCTGAGTTTCCGCAGGGTTTCCTCTGCATCGCCCCTCTTCAGGAAATCAACGCTGTCCAGTTGCATCTTTTCGGGTAACGTAAAGTCGGCCCGGTGACTTTCATAATATGCCTTGATCTCCTGATCGCTGAGCTTGACCTCGGGGAGAAGGGCCCGCTTCAGAAACAGGCTGAAAAGCTGGGAGTTCTCATAGGTCTTGAGCAGGACGACATATGCATCCGTCTTGTCGAGGCCTTCATTCCGCGCCTCCTGCACAAGGACTTTTTTCTCGACCGTCTGCTCCAGGGTCTCGTTTCTTTTCGCGTTCAGTCCCTTCTTCCCGATCTTCCGTTCGACGCCGTGAAAGTACTTCTTTGACATAGCGTCAGCAAGGTCCGCTACGGTTATGCGGCCATCTCCGGCTATTTCGGCGATCGTCCGTTCATCTTTCGTCATCTGCTCGAAGTCGAGAGAGGTTTCAAAGTCAATGCTATCGAGAAGTTCCTTGTCCTTCTTGACCAGCTTTGCCTTCAGGGACTCAACGTATTCTTCCGAGGCCTTCTTCCTCTTTAACTGAAGCACTGTGTCGCTGGCTGCTTCCTTCTTCTCCGGGCCCTCCTGCAGGCGGAAGTCCTCCACCTTCACGAGCGCATACCCCCCCGTTACCGGTATGACGGGACTCACAGATCCCGTCCCCATCGTGAGGAGCGCATCATAGATAGAGGGGGTTATTTCGTCCCCTTTCTGGTAGTCCTCGTATCTGCCCCCCCGTGCTTTTTTGTGGGCAATGGCCTTGCTCATAAGATCATCAAAATTTCCACCCGCCGTTACGCCTGCCGCCAGCTGTTTCGCATCCTCTTCCTTCGGGAACATGACAGACGTCAGTTTCCATTCCCGAATTTTCTTCTGATAGAGCGCGTCGACCGCATCGGTATCGGGCTTCACATCCTTCAGCGCCTGCTTCATAAGCAACGTTCTCAGGACCCACTGGGAATATTTCTCCCTCGCTTCCTTGAACTCCGGCAGCTCGTCGAGCCCAATTCTTTTTGCCTCCTGTACAACAAGCCTCGCGTCGATCATTCGGTTCAACAATCCTGGATAATCGATCGCACCCGGTCCCTTCCGAGCAGAATTATCCCCGCCTGCCGGCGCGTCGGTGCGCTCCTTCTCCGCCAGCTTTGTGGCGTGCATTGTCGCGATTTCCTGTTCATACTCTTCCAGGGTGACCGGTTCGCCGTTCACTATTGCCACGGCTTCCTTTCCTTCGATCAGGGGGAGTGTATGCGGCGATACACATGCCGTCGTTCCCGCGAACAGGACGGCCAGCGGTAAAAGAAAGACGAAGCGTGCCGCATTCTTTTTCATCATCATACGTCCTTCGCTCCTGCATGCTCACAGCTGTGAACGTTTTTAACAGATGGCTGTGATAATAACACAGAGAAACTAATTATGCAATATATATACTCACCACAATGGCCTTTATTCTATTTCGTAAGCTGCTCTATTTTCAGCAATTTCTTGTCATTCAGAAGGAGCAGTACAGCAATCATGGGAGAGCGCGTCGGTGAAATAACCAGCTCTACCGGAATTTTTGCGACCGTGTTTCGGAGGTACCCTCGGTGAGAGAGGCAGCATGTAGCCTCCGCTTGACACCCTTGTTATTTCTTGATCATTGCGCCAACGGCTCTGGACATTTCCGTCACCAGCCGAGAAACAGTATTGACCCGTCCCAAATCGAAAAGATATACCGGGTCATTTCCTTCGCTGATGCTGTTGGACGACCAGACGACCTCCCGGTTCTTTCGGTCGATCAGTACGAGGGAAAACCCGACTTTGGGGCTGCCGGAGGTGCGTGAATGTCCCTCATAATATAAGACCCTCCCCGTAAGGACCAGGTCCGCCTCCAGTTCCCGCGCTAGGAGAGTCGCATCGGCTAGGGATATCCCTTCGTACATGATCAACCGGTATTCGAGCATTTTCTCTTGTATCAGGCCTGGCTCGACAACAGTGAAATAGTTCTCTTTTATGAGCTCACTCAGGAAATGCAATACGATGATCTCACCCGCATATTTCCTGCCGCTGTCATTGGTAATGGGCATAATGGCTACTCGAGGCTGCCTATCGGCGCCCGCAACGGTTATCGTATGCGACACGCTCTTGCCTGACCTTGCGTTTGCGGGCGGCCCCAAGGTCACGACGATCGTCTCCTCGCCCATATCCGTTGCATTGTCCATGAGAGCGATGACGATGGCGCCTCTCGTCATCCCGGCCCTGATCGTCACCGGGCTCGATGTCATGATCTGGTAGTCCTCACCCCTTCTAGCCGTTCCGCTCACCTTAAAGGGCAGGGTAATGTCCTTGCTCGATGCCCCTGAGAGACGAAGAGAAATGACGACATTCCCACCCCTTTTTCTGAGATGCTGCTCCAGGGAAGTAAAGGCCACCTCCGGCAAAGGATATCTGTTGATGATAGAGTGGGAAGTTACCGTTAATTTTCCCAGTACCGCGTTCTTCGGGTCTTTCAGGGCCAGTGCGATGGTCTTGTCATCGTCGTAGATGCCGTGGTTCTTGATGTCCACCACCAGGGTCTTCGTCGTCTCACCAGGCTCGAAGCTCAG
>JAAXXJ010000124.1 GCA_013334545.1 Nitrospirota bacterium
TATACCCGGAAGCCGGGGCCAAGCTCCTTCTCAAGCGCTCCGGCCTGGGCCTTCACCAGGTCTGGGAGCGGCGACCTGCCTCCAATGAGCTGGTACCGCTCTTTCACTGCGGCAACGACGGGCGGTAGAGCGGGCCTTCCCATGAAAGCTTCCATGAACGGGCCGACCTCGTCGAGGCTGCGCGGCCCGCCCAGAGCGATGAGTATGACTGCGGTGTGAGACATGGAAGATCAACCATAGTGCAGTCCAACCGCGGTCAAGATGCAGTCATGAATCAGTCGAAATGCAGTTGGATTCTGACCGCATCATGACTATCGACTGCTGTATGACTGCTCTTTGACTGCCTTTCGACTACCTCTTGCTCAATTCGTGCGTTGCGTTGATGAACTCCGCCGCGTTCTCCAGGGGTGTCTGCTGCAGGATGCCGTGGCCCAGGTTCATGATGTGGCCGTTGCGGTTCCCGGCCTTGTCGAGGATATCCTTCGTGCGTTTCCGGATGAACTCCCGGGAACCGAAGAGCGAGACCGGATCGAGGTTCCCCTGCACGGCCTTGGTGTACCCCACGCGCCTCCAGGCCGCGTCGAGATCGCAGCGCCAATCGAGGCCGATGACGTCGCCGCCCGCCTCGGCCACCATCTCCAGGAGATGGGTCGCGCCGTGGGCGAAGTGGATGAGCGGGACGGTCGTCTTGATGCCCGCGATCACGTTCTTCTGATGCGGCAGCACGAACTCGCGGTAATCGCTCGGCCCGAGGGCCCCCACCCAGGAGTCGAAGAGCTGCACCACCTGCACGCCCGCATCGATCTGGGCATTCAGGTAGTTGATGATAACGCCGGTCAGGTGCTCCATGAGCTTGTGCCAGGCCTTGGGCTCCGCGAACATCATTGCCTTGGCATGCTCGTAGTTCCGAGATCCTCCGCCCTCGATCATGTACGAGGCCAGGGTGAAGGGCGCGCCGGAGAAGCCGATGAGCGGCACCTTGCCATCGAGCTCCTTCAGGACGATCTTGAGGGCCTTCATGAGGTAGTCGATCTGCGTTGCCGCGTCGATGGGCTTGAGCTTCTGCACGTCTGCCAGGGAGCGAACGGGGTTGTGGATGACCGGTCCCTCGCCCTTGGCGAACTCCAGGCCGATCCCCATGGGTTCGAGCGGGAGCAGGATGTCGGCGAAGATGATGGCCGCATCGATCTCGTAACGCCGCACCGGCTGGATCGTCACCTCGGCCGCGACCTCCGGTGTCTTGCACATTTCGAGGAACGTGTGCTTGGCGCGGATCTCCCGGTACTCGGGCAGATACCGGCCCGCCTGGCGCATCATCCACACGGGCGTGCAGTCAACGGGCTCGCGTTTGCATGCCTTCACAAACCTGTCTGCTCTTGACATCCTCTATCCCCCTGATTACATGAAGTAAACGCTTCCCTTCCACCGATACGAAGTCACATAATAGTATTTTAGAAGGGAAAACTCAAGGGAATTTTCTGATTTTCTGATTTTCTGCGGTCAACGACTATCGCAGGGTCATGCCGTTTGTCACCTTGCTGCGAGGGCCGCGCTCCGAGTCGCTCCGGCCTAACGGCATCGCGGGGCGGAGCGGAGACGCGGAGACGATTCTATGCGACAGCGCCGCAACGACAGGAGTTCATTCTGCACGATGAGATCGGTCGGCGATCTTGCGCATACCGCCATCAGCGTCCCAACCACAGGCCCTTATCGCTGCACGTGCGGTTCATCCGATACTTTAATACCGGTGCGCGGGCAGTCACTTCTAAAGGGAAGAAGGGGGTGCAGAACTTGAAGAAAATGCTCGCCATTATCGCTGTTCTCGGTATCGCTGCCGTAACGCAGTTCGCGGGGTGTCATAAGCAGGAGGCCCCGAAGCCGGCGGCCCCAGCCTCTGCGCCGACGTCTACGCCTACCGGCACGGCCGCTGCGCCGGCAGCCGCTCCGGCAAAGTAAGCTTCAGTTCGTGCAGAAGCGCCATAAAAACCCTCCGCAGAGATATGCGGAGGGTTTTTTCTTGGGTCCATCTCCTCGCCTTCCCCTACGGGCTGTCGGTCCGTCTTCCGCATCACTTATCGCGAAGGGAAAGCTCCATGCGGTAATCATCCATCACGAACCCGCCACCGATATCGGTGACCACCGCACGGGCTTTCACGAACCCGAACCGCTCGTAGGACCGTACGGCCTTTGTGTTGTTCTTGTTCACGAAGAGGTAGAGTGACTTCGCTCCCATCCGCAAAGCATCCTCTTTCACATACGCCAGCATCCTCGAACCGATGCCTTTTCCATGCAGCGAGGGAAGGAGGTAGAGCTTGCTGATCATGACTGACCGGTCCGGGTCCTCGAAGCGATAGGCAAAGTAGCCGACTGCTTCCTTCCCCATCATGACGGCAACATAGCGGTATCCTTTGCTCAGGATCTCGTCGTGGATGACCCCAGAGGCGTACATTGTTCCGAGCATGTAGTCGATCTGGGCATGGGTGATGATGCCGGGGTAGTGCTCCCGCCAGATGCGCGAGGAGAGGTCCTGGATGATCGGGATATCGCTGACAACGACATTGCGGAACGTGACTATGGGCTGGTCCTGCATGGCGGCTACCGAGAGATCCTTTCAAGCGCTTGGACGGTGATCATCCGACGGGCGCATGATGGCGAGCAAAGTCTGACTTTATTGCGGATACCATCTGCCACGGCAACCTCTCACTGATACAGAGCAGTTTACCCCGAGGGTGAACCGTCGTTTTGATTCATCCCGTGTTCTTCTCTGTGTTCATCCGTGTCGATCCGTGGCCGACCGCCATGTATCAGCTAGTCCTTCCGCCGGAACGACAACGCCGCCAGGGTAAGCATGATGATCGAGATCGCCGTAACGACCAGCAGGTCGAGGGCGAGCGGAAATTCCGGTCCGAGGGGAGGGGTGCTGTTCCGGAGGAGGACATGCTTGAAGGCGTCGATGCCGTAGGTGAGTGGGTTGATCTGCGTCAGGTGCCGGAGCGCGGGCGGCATGGACGTGACCGGGTACATGGCGCCGGAAAGGAACAGCATGGGCATGACCAGGAAATTCATGATGATGTTGAACCCGTCGAAGGAAGTGAGCCGGGCGGCTATCAGGATCCCCATGGAGGTGATGCAGAACGAGACGAGGATGGCCACAGCCACGACCTCGATGAACTGCATGACCGTGATCTGGATGCCGAGGAAGGGGATGAGGACCAGGATGATGACGGCCTGCGCGACGGAGATGAACGTTCCCGAGATGGCCTTGCCGATGACGATGGAGAGGCGCGAAATGGGCGCCACGAGCATCTCCTTCATGAACCCGAACTCCCGGTCCCAGACGATGGAGATGGACGAGAAGATGGACGAGAACAGGATGGTCATGCCGATCATCCCCGGAAAGATGAATTGGAGATAGGAAAATCCGACGCGGGGCTGGATGAGCGAGCTCATCCCGTTCCCGACAACGAAGAGCCAGAGGACGGGCCGGGCAAGCGTGCCGAGGAGGCGGCTCTTCTCGCGGAAGAACTTGATGAACTCCCGGAGGCAGATGACATAGATGGGCCGGAGCTGGATCATCGCTGGGCCCTCCGGTGGCTCCGGACGAACTCGCGGGTGACCTCCTTGTCGTTCCTGAGGACATCGTCGCGAATGGTCCTGCCCGTGAGCTTCAGGAAGACATCGTTCAGTGTCGGTTTCTCGAGGCTTACGGAGCGGGTCCTCATCGAAAGAGAGTGGATCAGCTTTGGGATGAACTCCTCGCCCCGCTCGGTCTCCAGGAACAGTCCGCCGTTCTCGTTCCGTGCGTTGATAGCAAACATGCTCTTGATCTCGGCGATGGCCTTCGGGTCGTCATCGGTCGAGATGCGGACGATGTCTCCCCGCACCAGTTCCTTGAGCTTTGCCGGCGTGCCTTCGGCGATGATCCCCCCCTGGTCGATGATGGCGATGCGGCCGCAGTTCTCCGCCTCCTCCATGTAGTGGGTGGTCATGAAGACGGTGATCCTCTCGCGCTGCCGAAGGGTGTTGATGAACTCCCAGATGGTATTCCGGGTCTGGGGGTCGAGGCCAAGGGTTGGCTCGTCCAGGAACAGGACGCGCGGGTAGTGCAGGAGGCCGCGGGCTATCTCAAGCCTGCGCTTCATGCCTCCTGAGAAGTTCTTGATCAGATCGCGTTTCCGGGCGGTCAGCTCCACGACCTCGAGCATCTCGTCGATCCGCTTCTCGGCGAGCTTTCGGTCGAGATTGTAAAGATAGGCGTGGAACTTCAGGTTCTCGTATGCCGTGAGGCCCGTGTCGAGGGTGGTGTCCTGAAAGATGAGGCCGATCGACGACCGCACCTGGTCGGGGTTTGCCAGACAGTCGAACCCGGCGATCGACGCGTTGCCGCTGGTCGGTGCGAGCAGCGTGCAGAGGACGTTGATGGTCGTGGTCTTGCCCGCGCCGTTGGGGCCGAGGAACCCGAATACCTCGCCTTCCTCGACGGAAAACGAGACGTTGTCCACGGCGGTGAGGGACTTGAATGTCCTGGTCAGGTTGTTGACGGCGATGATTGGCATATTAGGGCTCGAGAAGTCGGGAAGGTGCGAGGTTGGGAGGGTGAGAGGGTGGGATGAGATTCTGGCTCTGCTAACCTTCCCATATTCTCTCTTCTCACCGTCCTGTCCTTACCATTCCATCCGGTCCTTCGGCACATACCAATGGATAAAGTCGTACATGATGCCGAGCGGCGCGACCTCGATGCCCTTGAACCGCTTGTGCACGATGGGTGTCGCGTCGGGGACGTACAGGAAGGCGTACGGCTGCTCGTCCGCCAGGACCTCGTGGATCCGGTAGTAGATCTTCTTCCGCTTCTCGACATCGAAGGTCCTGCGGCCCGCGACGAGCAGGCGGTCCACTTCGTCATTCTTGTACCCGACGAAGTTGTACTCGCCCTTCTTCGTCTTGCTGGAATGCCAGATGTCATACAGGTCCGGGTCGCGGCTCATGCTCCAGCCCAGGATGATGGCGTCGAAGGAGTGCTTGTCGATCTGCTCCAGGAAGGCCTGCCACTCCATCACCCGGATCTTGGCGTCGATGCCGACCTTCTTGAAGTTCTGCTGCATGATCTCGGAGGCCTTGATGCGCTCGCCGTTGCCCTGATTCGTCAGGATGGTGAACTGGAAAGGACGGCCGTCCTTTTCTCTCACGCCGTCGCTGTTCATGTTCTTCCACCCGGCCTCTTCAAGCATGCGCTTCGCCCGCTCCGGATCATAGGGGTAGGGTCTGATCTTCGGATTGTACGCCCATGAGACATGGGAGAAGGGGCCGGTGCAGGGCTGGCCGAGGCCCATGAGAACGCCGTCGATGATGCTCTGGCGGTCGATGGCATAGGCGAGTGCCTGGCGCACCTTCTTGTCCGAGAACACCGGGCTCGCAAGGTTGTAGCCGAGATACGTGAACGCGTTCGCCGGGTAGCGGAACTTTCGGTAGTTTTCCTTGATCCTTCGGGTCTCGCTCTTGCGGAGATACTGGAGCGGATTGAGCCCCATCATGTCCACGCCTCCCGAGAGCAGCTCCTGGAACATGGTGGAGGAGTCGGGAATGACCCGGTACATGTACTGGTCGATATTCGGCCTGCCTTCAAAGTACCTGTCGTTCGCCTCGAGCACGATCTTCTGGCCGGCGATCCACTCCTTGAGCTTATACGGCCCCGTGCCGACGGGCTTGCGGTTGAACTCGGCGGTGTTCAGGTCCTTGCCGTCGAGCAGATGCTTCGGGATAACGCCCATGCTCCAGCTCTCGAGGGCCGGAGAGAAGGGCTCTTTGTAGGTCACGCGGAAGGTAAACTTATCCACCACGTTGGCCTTCGCAACGTCCATGTAGGAGCTGCTGTAGGGCGTGGCGACCTTGGGGTCCATCAACGTCTGATAGGTAAAAAGGCAGTCCTCGGCGGTGAAGGGCGCGCCGTCATGCCATTCTACGCCCTTGCGGAGATGGAAGGTGATGGTCTTGCCGTCAGGCGAGACGTCCCAGCGCTCGGCGAGGTCGCCGATGAGCTTGATGTCCTTGTCGTACTTCACCAGTCCATTGAAGATCTGGTCGTTGATCGTGCCCGATGCGGAGTCGTTCGCGATGACGGGGTTCAGCCGCCGAGCGTCGCCGATGGAGCTCACTACGAAAGTGTTCGGGTTCCGCTCGCCTTTCTGACCGCAGGCGGGGAGGAGCAGCAGAACGACAAGAAGCAATGCCGAAGCTTGGGTCTGCAGGGGACGCAGAGGAAGGTGTACGGTCTCAGAAACGCAAGACCCGTCCCCTGGCTCCCTCTGCGGTGAAAAAAGGATCTGTTCTTTTTTCATGCTCATGATTCAAAGAGAAAAAGAAAGGGTAGGCTAAGCCTACCCCTGATCGACGTTCTGCTTCGGAAAAACACAGTGCTCTTCGTCCGGACTGCCGGTGATTACTTCTCGGCAGGCGCCGCGGGAGCTGAGGGAGGCGCTGCCGGCGCCGGCATCTGCTGCTGGACCGGTTCGGGCTTCACGCTCTCCATGATGGAGCTCTTTTTGACAGAGGTGATGGCCAGGAAGAAGGACGTGATCATAAAGATGACGGCCGCCGTGGTAGTGAGCTTCGCCAGGAAGCTCTGGGCACCCCGGGGGCCGAACACGGTGTTCGACGCGCCGCCGAAGGCCGCGCCGATGTCAGCGCCCTTGCCTTTCTGCAGCAGCACCATTCCGATCAGAATGGCCGAGACGATGACATGAAGTGATACCAGTAGGAACCGCATTGCTAACTACCTCCATTGGATTAATGACTGCTATCGGGTTTCTCAACGCTGAACAGCCGCGGTAAAAAAGCCTTATGTGAACTTCACCAGCGCCGCGAACGATTCCGGTTTCAGGCTCGCGCCGCCCACCAGGGCCCCGTCGATGTCCGGCATGGCCATGAGCGTCGATATGTTCTCCGGCGTCACGCTGCCGCCGTACTGGATGCGGAGGCCCTCGGCAATGTCCGCGCTATACAGGGCCTTGACCTTCTGCCGGATAAGGGCGTGGACCTCGTTCGCCTGCTCGGGTGTTGCCGTCTTGCCGGTCCCGATTGCCCAGACGGGCTCATAAGCGATGACGACCTTCTTCATGTCGTCGGCGGCTATGTCCTTCAGCCCCCCTGTCACCTGGCGGCCGATGATGTCGCTCAGCTTTCCTGCTTCGCGCTCCGCTAGGGTTTCCCCCACGCACAGGATGGGCAGCAGACCTTTCCTGAGTGCCTGTTTGGCCTTCCTGTTGACGGTCTCGTCGGTCTCGCCGAAGTACTGCCGACGCTCGCTGTGGCCTATGATAACATACCGGCAGCCCAAATCCAACAGCATTTCCGCCGAGATCTCGCCGGTGAAGGCGCCCTTGTCCTCCCAGTGGAGGTTCTGTGCCGAGAGGCCGATGTCCGAGCCCTTGATCATTTCGGCCACCGCTGAGAGGGAGGTGAAGGGCGGCCCGAGCACGATATCCCGGTCCTTGATGCTCGAGACAAGCGGGACCAGTTTTGATGCCAGCTCACGCGCCTGCGTGGCGGTCATGTTCATCTTCCAATTTCCTGCCAGGATGGGTCTTCTTTTTGGATTCATGCCAAACCCCTTTTAAACAGGATACCAGGATATGCACATTGAGGACAAGGCAATAATGTTTCGATCCTGTCCATCCTCAAGGCCCCCTCAAGGCCCGTTACTTAATTTTTATCGTCGGTCAGCGCGGCGAGACCGGGGAGTTCCTTGCCTTCGAGGAACTCGAGGGAAGCGCCGCCGCCGGTGGAGATGAACGTGATGCTGTCGGCGACGCCCGCTTTGTGCACGGCCACGTCCGTGTCCCCGCCGCCGACAATGGTGGTCGCATAGGCGTCCGCTACGGCGCGCGCGATGGCGAAGGTGCCGCGGGAATAGGCGTCCTTCTCGAACATGCCCATGGGGCCGTTCCAGATGATGGTCTTGGCGTCCTGGAGCGCCTCGCTGAAGAGCCGCACCGTCGCCGGCCCGATGTCGAGGCCCGCCCAGGCCTGGGGGATCTCCTGGGAGGTGACGATCTTGGTCGCCGCTCCGTCGTTCATGTTCTCGGCGACGACGAAATCCACAGGCAGGTAGAATTTGACGTTGCTCTCGCGCAG
>JAAXXJ010000125.1 GCA_013334545.1 Nitrospirota bacterium
TTGTAAAGATGCATGTCCCTGAAGGTCGAACGCGAGGTAGTGAACCTCAGGATCTCCTCGACCCGCCCTTCATACACATTGCAGTGTATGGCGTCAACGGTGACCTCCTGTCCGTCCATCAGAAGCACCGTTGCCGAACCGGTGTCAACGATCATGGGGACCTGGAACTCCCTGGCAAGGGCTGACAGGTGGCCGGTGACGCTGCCGGTGTCGGTGATGATGGCCGACGCCCGGTCCATGACCACCACGAGATCCGTGGCCATGTTCGGTGCCACCAGCACCCCGCCCGCCGGGAAACCCGACAGGTCGGCCCCCTCCCGCGCAACGAACGCTCTCCCATGGCCGATCCCTTTGCACGCTATGAGACCCCTGTCGATCAGGATGGGATACTGTTCGATGCGCCTTGGGATGCTTGCCATCGCGCTGTTCACCGGCAGGACCTTCAGCGGCCTGCTCTGCAAGATGGAGATCCTCTCACTCTGATCGATCGCCCACTCGATGTCCTGAGGGATGTGGTAGTGCTTTTCCAGAGCGGCGGCATATTCCGACAGCGTTCGTAGCTGCGCGTCCGTAAGGCACGGCGTATCCCTCAGCTCGACCGGGACCTCTTCCTCCCGGATGTCACCCGCCGGCGTGCAAACCAGCATGGTTGACTGGTGAACAGGCATGGTCTCCCGAACCTGCCCTGTCGCGTGAGAAACGAGGTAAGCGTGAGGGGGATACCTGCCGTCGACGACCGCCTTGCCCAGTCCCCGCAATGCGTTAATGATGATCGTGTCGCTGTCCGGATCGTTCGGATCCCGCGTGTACATGACCCCGCCGATCTTGGCATCCACCATGTTCAGGACGCCGACGGCCATGACCATCTCCGACTCCGAAAATCCCTTGCTCTTGTAGTAAAAGACCGCCCGCGGGCTGAACAGACTGGCGATGACATCCTTGTATCTCTGCGCGATCAGGTCTTCGGGCACGTTCAGGAACGTGGCATACTGGCCCGCGAAGCTGAGCTCGCCATCCTCGCGGACAGCGCTGCTTCGAACGGAAACGGTCAGGTTCTGCGGCGAACCGGAGGACGGTGAATTGAGGTACTGCCGCTTCGACCGCAAGTCTTCCGTCGCTTTCCGGATGGCCTCATGAAGTTCCGCGGGGATCTCGGCCTGGGCTACGCGGTCCTGCATCTGCCGGCAGAACCCCTCGACGTCCTCCCTCCTGCTCATATTCAACTTCGACAGCCCTTCGATCAGGTGATCAGAAAGCCGGTTGTGCTCCATAAATCGCTTGAACGCATATGCCGTGATGGAGAACCCTTCGGGTGCCGGAATTCCCACGCTGCTTTTCACCTCTCCGAGGTTCGCCAGTTTTCCGCCTGCGACGTCGGACATATCACCACGGAGCGCCTCGAGGGAAATGACAAGGTCGCTTGCGGGGGTATCCATCCGGGGAGAAAGTATCTGCTCGACCTCCAGGCTGATGCTGTTATGCCGGTCATAGAGCGCCTTAAACTTTCCCCGGGAAAGCATGTCCAGGTACTCGATGATGCTGAAAACCTCATCGGACAGCGACCGTACGCTCGCGTGGAGATACTGTTTGTCAAAGAGGTATTCTCCGGAAAGCTTTTCTTCCAGGTCCGCCATGATGCTGTGAACATGATCGTTCTTCTTGAGCAGACTTTGAAAAGCGGCGTATTTTTCCTTCAGGGTAAGGCGCTTATCGCTCTTTCGCCCGGTCTCGGTTGACGCTTTTGCAAACCTCTTGAAGAATTTCATCGCTGAACGTTCCCGCCCTCGAACTCCGCCGTCATGCTACCTGGCCTGGAGCACGCTTGTCAATATCTCATCAAACACATCCATCATCCTGACAACGCCGACGAACTTCTGATTGCTCTCGAGTACCGGGAGCGCCATGCTGTTATGGCGGAGCATCAGTCGCGCCGCCTTGACCACGGAATCATCAGGCGACAGGAATGCCTGAATGGGGACCATGACCTCGCTGATGGATTTTTCGACGTATTGCTTCGCCTCTCTGCCGAGCAGCCCTGTCTTGAACCTCGCCAGGGAGGCTTCATCGACAAGCGCCGCATCCGTGTTCGCGGCTGCGGCCGGCGCCACGATCGACTCAAGACCCCGCAGGATCGCCTCAAAGGGAAGATATCCTATCAGGTTGTACTTCTCATCAAAGACAAAGATAACTTTCGGGTGGACACACTTGTCTGTCTTGATAAGCGACTTTCTGATTACACCGACCGCCTGCTTGATGGTGAACCAGTACGGGAGGTGGGGATATTCAAAGACGTCGATCATGATCTCCTTAGCCGTGCTTCGGTCTGCCATACGATCTCCCTCGTTGTAGTGTCATGCGCCTCGCCTCACGTTCAGTAAGGAGCTCTGCAGCATGTGGCAGCCATTTTCGCTTTTTGTCATAGCGCATGTCAAGGGATTTCCTGAGGAATCCTGTTGCTTTCCCCTCGCGAGCCATGATATTCTTTCTACTGGAACCGTACATTCCCCAGATGCACAAACCTATCATGAAATATCTGCTCAAACTGTTCAATCGCAGGGCGCGTCGCGAGGCCGAAGATGCCCTCCTGCCGAAACTTCCCCTCAAGGATCGATACTTCCTTTTTCAGACGCTGCTCCGGGAGAATAATCGCGTTCTCCTCAGCATGGCGGACATGGGGGAAAAGCTTTCCGGAGAATATCTCTTTGACCGTCAGTATATCTTGTCGACTATGAGGACCATCTCGAATGCCGTTCTCGGCATCATTGAAAACCTCGAAAAGCTTACCGCGGGAAAATATCGACGGCTCTATGCGCAATATCACGGTATCAGAATTGCTCTCGAAGAGATCCTCTCACCCCGAAAGGAGGTCCCGGTCAGCGATCTTACCATACCCCTGGATGATCTGACGGTTGAGCAGTCGGACATGGCGGGCGGCAAGATAGCCCATCTTGGAGAGATACGGCGGCACCTCAGCCTGCCGGTCCCGGAGGGGTTTTCCATCACGGCCTATGCCTCAAAAAGATTCTTAGAACACAACAAACTCACGGATCAGATCAATACAATGCTTCAAGAGCTTGACCTTGGAAAGGTAGGGGAAATAAATGAAATGAGCAGGCGCATCCAGGATATGGTGACGAGCGCTGAGCTTCCTGATGACTTGCTGAAGGCTATTCAAACATCGGTAGAAAATTTGAGTATCGGCGACCGGGGCCGAGAACCGGGCAGGGTCTCCGTTCGAAGCAGCGCAATCCTTGAGGACGGCGAGTTCAGTTTTGCGGGCCAGTATGCCACCTTCTTAAATGTTCCGCTGGAACTGGTCCCCCAGCGGTATAAAGAGGTTGTCGCCAGCCTGTTCACGCCGCGGGCGATTTTTTACTATAAAACAAAAGGATTGTCGGAAGAAGAGATCGTCATGGCGGTAGGCGTCCTGCGGATGATCAATGCCGATACGGGCGGGGTCATGTATACCGCGGACCCGAACGACACGGAACAGAACATCATGATAATAAATGTCGCGAGAGGGCTTGGAAAGGCGGTCGTCGACGGTCTTGTGGAACCTGATTATTACACCGTTTCGAAAAAGACCGGTTCCCTTGTTGAAAAGAAAATTACTCGGCAGACCGTTATGCTTGTGTGTAGCGAGGAAGGGGATATCGTGGAACGCCCTGTCCCGGATGACCTGAGGGGCACGCCCTGTTTGTCCGAAGCACAAATAACAACCTTGTTTACCTATGCTTCCGCGTTGGAAAAATATTATGGTCAGCCGCAGGACATAGAATGGGCGATCGATCATGACGGCCGGTTGTTCATTCTGCAGAGCAGACGCCTGAAAATCACGAAAGTTGAAAGGGGGCGGTTGGAGGTACCCAGGCGTATTGAAGGTCATGCCATCCTGCTTGACAGGGGAATCATCGCCTGCAGGGGCATCGGCCATGGAACGGCGTTCGTATTAAAAGACGAGGCGGACCTGAATGACTTTCCTGAAGGCGGTGTGCTGGTGGCGAGACATACGTCGACGAAATTCGTGACCGTCATGACCAAAGCATTGGCGATCATAACGGACATTGGAGGAGTAACTGGACACATGGCGTCTCTTGCCAGGGAGTACCGGGTTCCGACCATCCTCGATACGGAAATAGCTACAACCGCTATCAGACACGGTCAGGAGATCACCGTTGATGCTTTTAACGGCACTGTCTATGAGGGAAAGGTCGAAAAGCTGCTTGAGTATGCATCACAAAAGAACGATATCTATAAAGACACGCCTCTCTACAAGACATTGGATAAGGTTTTGAAATGGGTTGTCCCCCTGAACCTGATCGATCCCGAAGGGGCGAACTTCAGGCCGGAACACTGCAAGACGTTTCACGACATAACCCGCTTTGCGCACGAAAAGGCCATGGCGGAGATGTTTCTGATCGGCAAAGGGCATGATGCCAGGGGGGGCACGATACCACTTGGCAAGGAGGGACCCCTTGACGCCCATTTTCTTGATATGGATGGCGGCGTTCGGGAAGGCACAAAGGTCGCCACGCCCGAGGATATCCTGTCGATCCCATTCGCGGCATTCCTGAAGGGCCTGCTCAGCATACCCTGGCCTGAACCACGAGCCACCGATGTGACCGGCTTTTTGGGGATGATGGCCACGATCGCCACGACACCAGAATCAGAGCTCTATCGGGCAGGCCAGCAGAGCTTTGCGTTGATCGCGAGCAATTATATGAATTTCAGCATTCGGCTCGGCTACCATTTCTCCATGGTGGAGGCCTATGCCGGGGAAAATAGAAACGATAATTACATTAAGTATTTTTTTAAAGGTGGCGGCGCTGCGGTCGACAGGAGATTAAGAAGGGTCAAGTTAATAACCGAGTTGCTAAAAATGCTCGATTTCAAGGTAACAATCACTGAAGATGTGATCAATGCCAGTCTTACGAAATTCAAGCAGGCTGACATTGAAAAAAAGTGCATGGTTTTGGGCAAGCTCACTGTGTATACGAAACAACTGGACCTGATCATGTACAACGATGCGTTGATAGACCAGCGCATCGCGGAATTCGTAAACGAACATATTAATACATAAGCATGTTAGGTGCTGGAGGTTGGAGGTGTATCCTTAAACCCCAACCTCCAGCATTTGTTAAAGCCGCTTCAGAAAATCCTCGGAGGTTCCGGGAACCACGACAACCGGGCATTGAAGTCCCGCTGCCATGTGATTTACCAGCGCGTGCGTCTTGCTGCCCACAAAGACCCGCGACCCCCTTCCCCTTCCGCTTGCTCCCACCACGATCATACTGACATCCTGATCCGTCTTTGCCGCTTCAGCAAGCAAATCATCAGGAGCGCCGATATCAATCCGTGTCTTTATCATAACTCCTTGCTTTTCAACCTCAACCCTGGCCTTTTTCAGGATTTCCTCCGCTTCTTTTTTTAATTTATCGGAGATGTCCTTGTAATATTCCCGGTATGAAGGCTCGTTGATTACATTAATTCCCACAACCTCCCCGCCGATCAGCTTGGCCATTCTCGCCGCATATTTCACGGCATTCATGGATGCCTGCGAGCCGTCTATGCCTACCAGTACCTTTTTCATCCTATCCTCCTATCGTCCGTGCTTTGAGAAGGGCCTTTTCCATCTTAACACCCTTCAGCATTTGAGCGATGATGAGGATGCTGAGGCCGACAGCCGATCCGAGCATGAGATACCCTGAATAGTTATTCCACATCGTTTCCATCGCCTTCGCCTGCTGGATCGCCTCTGACTGCTGAACGAACCAGCCTTTTACGGCATCTTTATTCATCAAGATCCAATCCCGTACCTGCACCTTGGCGGACAGAATTGCGCCTTCAGTCTTTGCCCATTCAATAAAAGTGGGATTGTCCTTTACCCATGCATTGAGGAGCGAGGAATACGTTGATTTGTAATCTCCGGCAATATGCTTAAAGATAACGGAAATTCCGGCAAGCCCCATGGTGGATGCGAAATAGAGGCGGATCTTCAGACCCTTGACATACTGGGTGGCGAGAGTGCCGAACTGAGCGCCGACCGCGGCTCCAATGAGCATCACGGTTGCCGCAATAAGCTCCACCCGTCCCCGCAAGGCATACGTGAACGCGCCGTATGCCCCGGTAACGACGATCTCGAAGAGGTCCGTGCCGACCGCCACGCGCGTCGGGCACCCGATGACATACATAAGCGAGGGCATCCTGATGAAGCCGCCGCCAACCCCCAAAAAGCCCGCGAGATAACCGGTGAACGCTGAGACGATGAGAATGACCCAGACAGAGATCGTAAAGCCGGAGACCTTGAGGTGGATCATCGGGGGTATTTTCAAACTTTGCATCTTTAATGCAAGGCCGGATGTCCCGGCATCAGAAACCGGTTTTGTTTTGTCCGTCGCGCCATGGGTAAGTTTATAATACTCATAGAACATGTAGCTGCTCAGGCCGAACAGCAGAACCATGTACGTGATCCTCACGACAAAATCCACCCGTCCCACCTTTTCCAGCCACATGATGGTAGTTGCACCGCCCTCGATGCCGATTGCCGTTCCTATGATCATTAATACGCCCAACCGCATGTCCACATTTCCGTACTTTCTGTGCTTCGCGGTGGCTACGATCGATTTTCCCGCGATATGCGCCATGTCCGTGCCGATCGCATAGGCCATCGGGAAACCGAACACATTGAGGGCGGGCGTGACCATGAAGGCGCCACCGACACCGAAGAAGCCGCCGATGACTCCAACGGTAAAGCCAAGAAGAATGAGCTTCCAAGCCATGATCTCGACGCCCGAGATCGGCAGATATATCAGACCTAAAAGTGGTATGTCCATTGCTAATTTCCTCCTATGCCTAACATTTTTCTAATAATTTTTCCTGATGCCCAACCAACACCCATCGTAAGCAGCATAATTATGGCAAGCATTACGACAGTAAACACGATTGGAAGAAGTTTTGATACTACGATCGCTGCGAGCTCTGCCATGATACTACCCCCCTCCAATATATATTAATGGTGGATCTCAATACGCTCACCCTTGATGCCCAACAGCTTAAAGAGAAGCTCTATGGCGGCCGCAATAAGCACGCCCAATCCCGACATGGTTACAACGGTGACCAAACCAAACAATACATGATTGTTCTTGTTCAGATCAACGAGCCACTGATTAATACTTTCCATAACGTTTCACCCCCTTTCCATTTTTATGAATAATGATTTTAGATCACGGCGAGTAATGCACTATTGAAGCAATCACGTGAAACACCCTCGTGCTGCCAAACCGTGACGATTGGACGGCTTTTTATCCGACGGTGCAAAAAGGATGTGAGCAATACACTGCCTTACGCTACCTTCCTTTCGAACTCTATGAAGAATCTGAACCTGTCGGACCGTTTTATCGAGCGAATGAACATCACTTGTGTATCTCCTGAATAGATCTGCTGCTCCATCACGAGAGCAGGCGCGCCTCCCGCAAGCCCCAGCAGCGCTGCTTCCTCGTCGGTAAGATAGGACATCTCGATATAATCCTTTATCTTTGTTACTGTTATGTTGTATTTTTTTTCGAGAATATCAAAAATGGATTCGTTCGCTACATCCTCCTCAAGCAACGACGGGCATACTTGATATGGTATGTATGCTTCCTGGAGCAGAACCGGCTCATTCTCGATCGACCGCAGCCGCTTGATGAAAATGACATGACGGTCAGCAGAAATATTGAGTTTGAGGTCCAGATCATCATCAGGCATCATCACGGTCTTGGCAAGCACCTTCGTGGAAAAGGTCATGCCTGCATCCAGCATCAGCTCCTTAAAACTGGTATGCATGGTAAGGCCCTCAGGGATCACTCTTTTGCATACAAACGTCCCTTTGCCCTGCTGTCGCGTCAGATATCCTTTTCTGACCAGCTCTAGGATAGCCAGACGGACCGTAGCTTTGCTGACCTCGTATGATTTACAGAGATCCCCTTCAGTCGGGATCTGGGAGCCGACGAGCCACTCGCCATTTTCCAACTTTGCCTTCATAATGTCGTAGAGCTGAACGTAAAGTTTCTGTGAACTGTCACGCTCGATTATTTTTTCCATAAGTAATTACCAAATAGTATATATCATTATATCTAATTTAATGATAA
>JAAXXJ010000436.1 GCA_013334545.1 Nitrospirota bacterium
CGCGCTCGGAACGGTCTTCGCAACGTTCCTGAAAGAAGCGGGCCATGCGGTCCACGCCCTCACGCGGGACAAGTATCTTTCGGCGCTCGCTGACCGGAAACTCCGCGTGACCGGCATCTGGGGCGGGCACGAGGCCGTTCTCGACGGCATCCACAGTTCCATCGAGCCTCTCCGGAACATTTCTTTCGACCTCATCATTCTCACCGTCAAGTCTTATGACACAGCATCCGCCATCGAACAGGTGAAGCCGCTCGTGGGGGAGGACACGCTCGTCATGGTTGCCCAGAACGGCTATGGGAATTATGAGACCGTTGCCGCAGCAATCGGCAAGGATCATGCTCTGCTGGCGCGTGTCATCTTCGGCGTCATGCTGCCAGCGCCCGGTAGGGCAGAGGTCACGGTCATTGCCGATGACGTTCGCGTTGGCCAGCCGGAAGGCGCGACCGATCCCGGAAGGGTGAAAATGATCGCCGCGGCAATCAATGCGGCGGGCATACCGACGTCGTATGCCGAGAACGTATCCGCCATCCTCTGGGACAAGATACTCTATAATGCCGCGCTCAATCCGCTCGGCGCAGTGCTCGAGTGCACCTACGGCCAGCTCGCGGAGAACCCGGATACGAGATGTCTCATGGACCTGATCATCGACGAGGTCTTCCTGGTCGCGAAGGCGCATACTATCCCCCTGAACTGGAGAACGGCCGACGAATACAAGGCGCACTTTTATACCCGCCTTGTCCCACCCACGGCAACGCATTTCCCGTCCATGTACTACGATGTCAAGGCCGGCAAGCGGCTCGAGATCGACGCATTGAACGGGTCCATCGTCAAGCTCGCGCAGGAAAAGGGCATCAGCGTCCCGGTGAACGAGACCATCACGGCCCTGATCAAGGCCAAAGAGGCGCTTGCGGCTCGGAAGACGTGATGGGCTGAGCGTGCGCAGAGAGAAGCAGTTGCGTTACCGGAAGCGTGTCCTGCAGCATCCCACCAACCATAATATGCATAGTTTCGAATATCATTGACACTTGCCGTTCCTTTTGCTACTGTTATTCAGGGCAGATCAGTGAAGGAGGTTTCCTTGCCTTCATCCGTCAGGCCCTGATCCTGTGAGCGAAAGGAGCTCCCCATGAAACGTCGTACGATCGTCAGCGTGGTTCTGGCAAGTCTCGTTCTCTTCTCCATGGCAGCAATGGCCCAGGCAGAGGCAGAGGGGCTGAAGCCTTTTGTGCTTGGCGCGGAGCCGCAACAGACAGACCTGGAGCAGGCTGCCGCGGCGGTGAAGACCGGCCTACAGGGCCAGGGCTTCGAGGTGGCAGGGAGCTATGCGCCTTACCCGAACGCCGTGGTGATCGTCGTGACCAGCGACGCCCTGAAGGCCAACGCCGCAAAGAGCGAGTTCGGCGGATACGGCGCCGGCATGCGCGTGGCCGTGACGAAGGTGAAGGACAAGCTCCAGGTCTCCTATACCAACCCTCCCTACTGGGCGGCTGCGTACCGGATGAAGGAGGACCTCGAGGACGTGAAGGCAAAGCTCGCGGCAGCGCTGGGGAAACAGAAGGAGTACGGCTCCGAGGACGGGATCAAGGAGAAGAGCCTGCGCAAGTACAATTACATGATGGGCATGGAGAAGTTCGACAGTCTCGGCAAGCATGATCTTGCCACGTTCAAGACCTACCAGGAGGCCGTGAGCGCCGTTGAAGGGGGCCTCAACGCGGGCAAGGCAGGCGTGACCAAGGTGTACCGCATCGACATTCCGGGCAAGGAAGAGGCCGTCTTCGGCGTGGCCATCGCCAGGGGAAAGGGCGCGGACAAGTACATCATGGACTACATCGATTTCGCCGACGTCAAGTCCACGGCCCATCTTCCCTACGAGGTCCTGGTGTCGGGGAACAAGGTGTATCACCTCTTTGCCCGGTTCCGCATCGCCATCAGCTTCCCGGACCTCAGCATGATGGGCAGCAACAGCTTCATGTCCATCATGAGCGCGCCGGGCGCCATCAAGGACGCGCTCACCGAGACCATAACGCCGGCTGCCGAGAAGAAATAGCCGGCTGTCTTCTTTCCGGGGTCATGGTCCAGGGCCGTCATTCGCGACAATGCTCCGGCTATGATCCCGTTCCTTTTTTCAGCCGCATCGCCATTCCCCTCAGCACGTTGCAGGGAGCTTTTACGCTTTCGGATAAACGCCGCTGCCGGCGGTCCTTGCGCGGAAACCGGCGGGCACCGTGTCGCATCATCTGCCCGTCCGCTTCTCCAACCGTCCCAGGAAAGAGTACATCCCTCCGGCCATGATGATCAACGCGACGATCACGACCCAATGGTTCACGCCCAGGAG
>JAAXXJ010000437.1 GCA_013334545.1 Nitrospirota bacterium
GCCGTGTCAACTGCCGGCCGGTCGCTGATCATTGCCCCGATCGCTTCGACAAGATCACGCTCATACTGCCAGTAGCGGTACAGATACAAACGGTTCGCCCCATCGAGAACCAACGGGGTAAACTCGCCCGGGGAGCCGACAACGATCGTGGCGCGCAGCATAGTGGCCACCTCCGCTGCATCCCCGCCAAAAACCTCAGCAAGGTCCAGACAGATATCCCCCTGGCCGACCGCTGCCTGAAGAAGGGGGTCCGTGCGCTGGGTCCCAAGGGAAAGGCGTTCACGGAAGATTCCATCGGCGACGCCATGGCGGGCCGCGAACTCTCGGCCTACCTCCGCGAGATGGGTGCCATCTCCGGCGGCCCCGCGCCCTTCGGAGAAAAAGACCGCTCCCGATTCCTACACGCCCTGGACATGATGGTCCGGGAGGCCGTGAAGGCGGTGGAAACCCGGAGCAGGGCCGGAGAGGGAGAGGCGCCCTAGTGTCCTGTCCCAGATATAGCTTTACAAATATGCCTCTTCGTGTTAGGCTTTCGTAACCCGAACATGAGGAGGCTAAAGGATGCTCGGACGACCATTGAAGTCACTTACCCTTAGCTCGGAAACGCACGCCCAGCTTCAGTCTATCGTGAGGTCGCCATCAATGCCACAGGCCCTCGCTCGACGCGCCAGGATTGTCCTTATGGCTGCAGAGGGCATGAGCAATTCGGAGATCTCGCACCAACTCTCTCTATCCCGGCCGACGGTTGGTCTGTGGCGTGAGCGCTTCCTCGCTCAAGGAATCGTTGGGCTCTATGATGAACTGCGGCCGGGAGCACCTCGATCGATCACCGATGAGCAGATCCAGAGTCTCATGCACAGAACCCTTCAGACCAAATCGGAAGATGGCACCCACTGGAACTGCCGCTCCATGGCCTCGGTAACGAAGCTCTCCAAATCCACGGTGCAACGGCTCTGGAGTGCCTTTGGTGTTCAGCCTCACCGGCAGAAGCACTTCAAGCTCTCTACTGATCCCTTCTTCGTGGAGAAGGTGCGGGACATCGTGGGACTGTATCTGGATCCTCCCGATAAGGCCATGGTGTTGTGCGTTGATGAGAAGTGTCAGATCCAGGCCCTGGATCGCACCCAGCCCATGCTCCCGTTGGGCTTGGGCTACGTTGAAGGGGTAACTCACGACTATGTCCGACACGGGACGACAACGCTCTTTGCCGCTCTCGACCTTGCCTCAGGCCAGGTGATCACGCAGTGTAGAAAGCGTCACCGCCATCAGGAATTTCTCCAGTTCTTAGGCCACATCGACAAGAACGTACCAGAGGATCTCGACGTTCATCTCGTGGTAGACAACTACACCACCCACAAACACGCCACAGTTAAACGCTGGCTGGCCGATCGTCCCCGCTACCATGTCCATTACACGCCGACCTACGGTTCCTGGCTCAATCAGGTGGAGATCTGGTTCAACATCATCACCCAACGGGCGATACGTCGCGGAAGTTTCCGCAACGTCAAGGATCTGATCGCGAACATCAAACGATTTGTCGATAACTACAATCCCAAGGCAAGACCATTTGCCTGGACGGCAACGGCTGATTCCATCTTCGAAAAGATCAGCCGACTATGTAAAGTTGTTTCTGGGACAAGACACTAGATCTCAACCGGTGCATCGGCTGCGGGCTGTGCGTCACCACCTGCCCCACCGACTCCCTGTCTCTGGCGCGCAGGCCGGATGCAGAACAGCCCTACGTGCCCAAGGACATCGTTGACAACTACATCAAGATGGGGCAAGCCCGGGGCAAGATGGGCATCGGGAAGCTGATTGGCATGCAGGTCAAGTCCAAGTTGGAACGGCTGTTGGCGCCCAGTAAGTGAAGCCCAGGTATGCTTTGGTCATGCCGCCGGAGTTTCTGGCGTATGCGTTCCGCTCCACAGGCCATCCACTGGACCCCGCCGACTCAGGCTAAGAAGCGTTTTCAGACGGCCGCAGCGAAATATGGACGTCATTCAGGATACAAGGTGACTACGGCACGTCCTGGCGGCAGCTCCGCTTCGGCCGGGCCATGCGGCCGATCCGCCGCTTTGTTAGGGACAGCGCTCATACAAGAAGGGTGAGTCATGAGCGCATTTTGACGGGATAAGACGATGTCTCGTCTGCATATACGCGATGCGCGCCTGAGTGACTATGATGCTATCCAGGCAGTGACGCTCGCCGCCTATCAAGAGTACGCGCCACTAATGCCGGCACATTGGGAGGGCTATTGCCGGAACATCCTGACTACGCTCGCGGATGTGAAACCTGCTGAACAGATCGTCGCTGAGCAGGATGGAAATGTAGTA
>JAAXXJ010000438.1 GCA_013334545.1 Nitrospirota bacterium
GGCGGCCTCGGACCTGGCGGAGCCGCTGAAAGAGCGGTTTGGTCGGATTGCGGACAAGAACATGGCGTCGTTGAAGCGAGCCTACGACGAGACCGTAGTAAAGGAGTGAGCAGTGGCCAAAGAAACGGGAATGATCAGTTGGAAGGAGTTGGCTCTGGGCTGTGCCGTGACGAGGCCGGGAAGCGCCATGGACCTGAAGACCGGGGACTGGCGGTCGCAGCGGCCGGTGGTGGACCAGGAGAAGTGCACCAAGTGCGGCATGTGCTACATCTTCTGCCCGGACATGGTGTACTCCCAGAAGCCTGATGGATTCTTTGAGGCGAACATGTACTACTGCAAGGGCTGCGGGATCTGCGCGAAGGAGTGCCCTGCGGACGCCATCACCATGGTAGAGGAGAGTGTGTAGTCATGGGAAAACGAATTGGCATAGAAGTTTCGCTTGCGGTAAGTGAGGCGGCGAAGTTGGCCAATGTGGATGTGATCTCGGCCTACCCGATCACGCCCCAGACCCACATTGTGGAGCATCTGTCGGAGCTGGTGGCGGACGGGCATCTGGATGCGGAGTTCATCCCGGTGGAATCCGAGCACTCGGCGATGAGCGCGTGCATCGGTGCGTCGGCGGCAGGGGCGCGGACCTTCACCTCTACCTGTGCCCAGGGGTTGGCCTTGATGCTGGAGATCTGCTACATCGCTGCGGCCCTTCGCCTTCCCATCGTAATGGCCATGGCCAACCGGTCCTTGTCGGGGCCGATCAGCATCTGGAACGATCACGGGGATCTGATGATGGCCCGTGACTCGGGCTGGATCCAGATTGTGGCGGAGAACGGCCAGGAGGCCTTCGACCTCACCATCCAGGCCTTCCGGATCGCGGAGGACCATCGGGTGCTACTCCCGGTGATCGTGAACCTGGACGGGTTTACGCTGAGCCACGTGATCGAGCCGATCGAGATGCTCTCGCAGGAAGAGGTGGACAAGTACCTGCCGCCCTACAAGCCGAAGATGTGGCTTGATCTCAAGAACCCGATAACCATGGGCGCGGTTGGGATTCCGGATGTGTACACGGAGGCGAAGAAGGCCCAGGACGAGGCGATGAAGGGTTGTAAGCCGGTTGTGATCGAGGCGTGGAACGAGTTCGCCAAGCTCTTCGGCCGGAAGTATCAGCCGGGTGAGAGCTACAAGACGGAAGGGGCGGATACCCTTCTTGTCACCATGGGGAGCACGAGCGAGACGGCGATGACCGCGGTTGATGCGATGCGGGCCGCGGGGAGGAAGGTTGGGATCGTTCGGATCCGGCTCTACCGGCCCTTCCCGAAGGAGGAGTTCCTTGCGGCGGTGAAGGGTGCGAAGCAGCTCGCGGTGATGGACCGGGCGCTGGCGTTCAGCGGCATGGAGACGGGGCCGCTTGCCACCGAGATCAAGTCCATCCTGTACGATCAGGCCCAGAAGCCCTACGTATGGAACTTCATCGCGGGTCTTGCCGGGCGCGACATCACGGTAGAAAATTTCACGGAGATGGCCGACGGGGTCGAGGCGGCGGCAGCCGACAAGCTCCCCCAGGGCGCCACTTGGACCAATGTGAGGGAATAATGAAGAGTGCAGCCGAAGCATTGAAGGGGTTCAAGAAGTTCAATCCGAAGAAGCTGCCGGTGGAAGAGCCGCTCACACCCGGACACCGGGCCTGCCAGGGTTGTGGCGAGGTTCTGGCGCTCCGCCAGGTGATGAAGGCCCTCGGCCATGACACGATCGTGGCGAGCGCGACCGGCTGTATGGAGATCATCACCTCATCCTACCCCCATAGCGCCTGGAAGGTGCCGTGGATCCATGTCGCCTTCGAGAACGCGGCGGCGGTGGCCTCGGGGATCGAGGCGGGCTACAAGGCCCTGATGCGGAAGGGGAAGATTCCGGAGAAGAAGGTCACCTTTGTCGGGATGGGCGGTGACGGGGCGACGGCGGATATCGGGATGCAGGCTCTCTCCGGGGCCCTCGAGCGCGGGCACAATTTCATCTACCTGTGCTTCGACAACGAGGCCTACATGAACACCGGCATCCAGCGGTCGAGCTCGACCCCCTACGGGGCCTCGACCACGACCTCGCCGGCGGGGAAAAAGAGCATCGGCCAGAGCACGTGGAAGAAGAACATGGCGGCGATTGCCGTGGCCCACGGCACGCCCTATGTGGCCACGTGCAGCCCGTACTACTATCTCGACCTCATGAACAAGGCGAAGAAGGCGTCCTTGGTGGAAGGTCCGGCCTACCTCCACATCTACTCGCCGTGCCCGACGGGCTGGCGGTGCAACCCGGAGGAGGCCTTGACCACGGCGCGCCTTGCGGT
>JAAXXJ010000126.1 GCA_013334545.1 Nitrospirota bacterium
CGCGGCCCTGATACCGAGACCGCACGGGTGGACAAAGGCCATGACCACCTGATCTTCCCTTTCAAGGCAAGTGAGCTGTTCTGAAGTATGGTGCATCGCGCGGGACCTGGCTCCGACCTTCGGGGCCCTTCCTCCCGCTTGGTCCCCTCCATCCAGAAGCAAGTGCATTCCCTGCAACATGAAGCGGAAAGTAGCAACGCCCCGGTGATAAACCGAGGACAGGGGCATGAATCCAGGAGCGAGCGCATTCCCCGTAGCTTGCTGCGGGGTTAGCGAGCGATTAGAATAAAATAGTACTACCTTGAGGATCGAAGATCCCCTGCAGCTTGCTGCAGGGAGCTTCAACGGTCTTGTCTCCGCTGCGGTGCATATTGTTGCGTTCTTTTCCCTTTTCTGCCCTTGACATTTCACTATTTTCATCTATGTTTGAATTATTGTGCGTCTGATTTCCCATTGTCCGAAAAGGAGGGTCGAGAGTATGCTCTTTCCCAGCGGCGGGCCGGCAATCCGCAAGAGTGCAGCCGGCAACCTGTTAACGGTCCTGCTCATCCTTATTCTCATTCTGTACCTGTTCCTTCCGCGCGCCGCACTGTCAGCGCCTGCTAAGCTTTCCGACGAAGCGGAGACCTGCCTCACCTGCCATGCTAGCCCTGGCACGAAGACCTTCAGCGACAAGACCACGGTCTCGGTGCAGGTAGACGGCAAAGGCTTCGCAAGCTCGGTGCACGGCCCCCTCGGCTGCACCAGCTGCCACACCGATGTGAACCTCGATAACCACCCCTCGGCGACGTATGCCACGAAGCAGCAGTTCGTGCTGCATGTTGTCAAGGCCTGCAGGACGTGCCATGCAGACAGCCAGCTTACGGCCAACCCGGTGCACCAGCGCGCCATCTCCCGGGCTGATGCGCAGCCTTGTTCCTCGTGCCATGGGTCCCACGCCATCGCGAAAGCGTCCGTCCGCAAGGGAAAAGGCAGCGCCACGCAGTACTGCCTCACCTGCCACAGCAAGCCCATTACCCGGTCGATCAACGGTAAAACGATCTCGCTGACCATCGACGAGGCGTGGGTCAAGGGGTCGGTCCACCGTAACCATGAGTGCACCGACTGCCACACCGCCTACTCGAAGGAGAGCCACCCTGCGCCGAAGGACTACACCAGCGGCCGTCAGCTCTCCCACGCAGCGTCGGAGACCTGCGGGCGCTGTCATTTCGATAAGGCGGTGAAGGCGAAGGACAGCATCCATGCCGACCTGCTCGCAGCTGGCGACCAGCGGGCCCCGGGCTGTTCGGACTGCCACGGAGCCCATCGGGTCGGGCCCGCGGCGCTGGGGGATACCCAGGAAGGCGTGCCTTGCAAGAAATGCCACCGGGACATCTATGATGCCTACCGTACGAGCATCCACGGCATGATTAAGCCGACCGCCACGGCGCATCCGCCGCTCTGCGCGGAATGCCATAACGCCCATGATGTGAAGCCGGCGATGGCCTCGCGCTCACCCCGGGACATGTGCCTCGCCTGCCATCCCAACTTCGAGAAGGATCACGGGCAGCGTCTGCCAAACCCGAAGGCGCACCTGGAAATGGTTGCTTGTACGGCATGCCATGTGCCGCTTGAATACAAGCGAAGCATCTACCTGCGGTTCACCGACGCTGCCACGGGAAAGCTCCTGAGCGACACTGAGGTGCAGACGTTCCTCAAGGAGCGCGGGGTCACCGCCAAACAGATCGGGCCGAAGGAGCTCTGGCAGCTCTACCGCGACCTTAATGCGACAAAGGCCGTGAACGTGGCAGTGGCGGTCAGCATGGATATCCGGAAGAACGCACATTACCTGGCGCCGAAGGCCATCGCGGTCAAACAGTGCGAGGCCTGCCATTCCGCGGATTCCTCCTTTTTCAAGACCGTGGCCGTGGCAGCCGCCGGTCCGGACGGCCGTGAGGTCCTGCACGATGTCGATCCAAAGGCCCTGGGCTCCGCGTACGGCGTGATCCTGCTGAAGCGTTTCTACGTGATGAGCGGCACCCGGCTGACCGCCATGGACTACGCCGGGGTCATGATCATCCTGGGCGGGATGGCGTTCCCGGTCCTGCATGGGACTGCCCGGCTCATGACCAGGCACCTGCGTCAGGGAACAAAGAAGCCGGAAGGGAGGGGAAAAGCATGAAAAGGACCTATCTCCATACGCTGCCCGTCAGGATGTGGCACTGGCTCAACGTTCTCTGCTTTGTCGTGCTGATCGTCACAGGCGTGCAGATCAGATACCGCGGTATCATGAACCTGATGTCTTTCCAGACCGCCGTGGACGTCCATAATTTCGTCGGGTTCTCCCTGATCGGGCTCTTTCTTTTCTGGGCCGCGTACTATATGGCTTCGGGCAACATGAAGGTGTACATCCCGGACCTGAACATCAAGCGCTTCGTCGAGAGTTCGTGGAAGCAGGCGAAGTACTACGGGTATGGCATCTTCAGGGGTGAGCCGAACCCTCACCACGCGACACTGGACCACAAGTTCAATCCCATGCAGCAGGTTGCCTATTTCGGTATCATGTTCTTCCTGATGCCGCTGCTGATCGCCACCGGCATCCTGCTGTGGGACCTCGACCGGTTCGCGGCGTTCATCGATGTCATCGGGGGGATCAAGGCCGTCAGTGCCACGCACCTGCTCGTGGCCATCTGCTTCGCGGCCTTCCTCTTCGTCCATGTCTACCTCACCACGCTCGGCCGCACACCGCTTGAGCACATCAAGGCCATGTTCACGGGCTATGAGGAGGAGCCGGAACACGGTCGCTGACCGGAACAATCTTCGGGGAGGGGCGCGGCCGCTCCTCCCCGGCCTTCTGTGTGACACCGCAAAATCCTTGCATTGACGCCCTGATTATTGTAAGTTTTTCTCTCACCGCACCTCCCCCCTTAAGGAGCCAATAATGGACAATTGTCCCTGCGGTTCATCGCGGCCTTATGCCGAATGCTGCCGCCCCGTGATCGCCGGCTTACAGCGAGCCGACTCGGCGGAGCAGGTCATGCGTTCGCGGTATGCCGCCTATGTCAAGGAGGAGCTCGCATGGCTCCGCGAGTCCCTGCATCCCCGACACCGCGCCGACTACGATGAGGCGAGCAGCCGCGCCTGGGCAGAACGCGCGGAGTGGCACGGCATCGAGATCCTGCGCACCGTGAAGGGCGGGCCCGACGACCAGGACGGCACGGTCGAGTTCGTGGTGTCCTACACGGAGAACGGGGTCCGGCAGGAGTACCGTGAGCTGTCCTCGTTCCAAAAGACCGGCGGCACCTGGTACTTCGCGACAGGAAAGGCACTGCCGCCGCGGCCGGTCGTGCGCCAGGAGCCCAGGGCCGGCCGCAACGATCCCTGTCCCTGCGGCAGCAGGAAGAAGTTCAAGAAATGCTGCGGTTAGCCGAACGGGTGGCGAGCGCTTCTTGAGCTGACGGGGCGTGGCCAGGAAATCAGGCAGGCGATCATCGCGGAACAGGCGGGGTGAGTGACCAGGTCCTGGACCACATTTCCCGATGACATGCGCCCGATGATCCTGCCGGCGCCGGAACAGCTGGTTGCGTCCCTGGAACAATACAAGCGCGCGACGGACGCGCTTGAGAAGGAATGATGGTCATCACACAAGGAGGGAACGGCCATGAAGACGGAACAGGCTGTCAAGGAACAGCCCCGACAGGCTGCGGGAGCGAACCTGCCGGTGGAGAACAAGATATCGCTCATTGTTTTTTCGGGTGATCTCGACAAGCTGCTGGCGGCGCTTATCATCTCGACCGGGGCGGTCGCCATGGGCATGAAGGCCAGGCTCTTCTTCACCTTCTGGGGAACAGCTGCGCTGCGTGATGCCCGGAAGAGCGTGGAAGGGAAGAACCTGATGTCGAAGATGTTCGGCTTCATGCTGCCGAAGGGGGCGTCCAAGGTGAAGCTCTCCAAAATGAACATGGGCGGCATGGGGACCGCCATGATGAAGATGCTCATGAAGCAGAAAAAGGTTGCTTCTCTGAGCGAGATGCTGACCCTTGCCGGCCAGATGGGCGTCGAGATCTGCGTCTGCGAGATGTCCATGGGCCTCATGGGATTCAAGCGCGAAGAGCTGATCGACTACCCGCACATGAGCCAATGCGGCGTCGCGACGTTCCTGGCGGAAGCAAATACAAGCAGGGTCCAACTCTTTATCTGAAAGAAGGTGCGTCGTGCCGGTCGAACTGAAGGCAGACGAGGTGCTCCGGACCGGCATGAGGAAGCGTACATGACCACATCCTCCTCTTCCATCGTCCTGATCGGCATGCCCGGCGCAGGCAAAAGCACGGTCGGCATCCTTCTGGCCAAGCTGACCTGCCGGAGCTTTGTCGACACCGACGTGCTTATCCAGTCGCAGGAGGGGAGGCCGCTCCAGGAGATCGTCGACAAGGACGGTTACCTGGCCCTGCGCACCATCGAGGAGCAGGTCATCGTCGGACATGGCTGCACGGGCTGCGTCATTGCCACAGGCGGCAGCGCGGTCTACAGCCCTGCTGCCATGGCGCACCTGAAGCGGTACGGCACGGTCGTGTTCCTCAACGTAGACCTGGCGGCACTGGAAGAGCGCGTGCGGGACATAGACACGCGGGGCCTTGCGAAGCGTCCGGACCAGAGCTTTCGCGATCTCTACGATGAGCGGACCCCCCTGTACCGGAAGTATGCCGACATTACGATCGACTGTGGCGGGCTTACCCATGAAGCGGTCTGCGCGAGGGTCATCGCGGCGCTGGGGGACGAGCGCGCGACTGCCTGCCGTGACCAACGGCATGCGCCCTCTTGCGGGAAATCTCATCTTCCTTTATAGTAATCCAATCCCCAAGAACGATATTTCCCATGATAGCCACGAAAGGCGGCACCGCGCCATCCTGACGAATATCGCCCGCAGTGCCATGCTCGAGCGTCCGCGGCAGGGATGCTCCTGGAGTACCGGATCGGCGAGCAGTTCGACGCCGTAGTGACCAGTGCAGCGGACAAAGAGATCTGGGCCAGGCTCTTCCATCCGCCCATCGAGGGACGGCTTGCGAGCGGCCTGATCGGACAGGACGTGGGACACCGCGTACGTGTCGGGCTTGTCAGTATTAGCGTGGAGCGTGGCGACTTCAGAAGGGTGGGACGGCTGGGAAACAGCGTCGTTCTTTCCGGCACTCCCTGCATCCATCCGGATCGATCCAGCAGTCCCGTCAGGTGATGTCATGAGATCATTCTTTTCAGACAAAACAGCGATCATCACCGGCGCTGCCTCGGGCATCGGCCTCGCCCTGTCGCGCGAGCTCTACGCGCGAGGCGCCGTGGTGGTCATGGCGGACAGGGACGCAGCGGGGCTCGCAGCAGCGATCGCATCCTTGGGCGGTGCCGGCCTGCGCGCATCTTTTACCGTCGTCGACGTGACCGACGCCGCGGCGGTCCGAAGTCTCATCGGTGGCGCCGTCGCCCGGCACGGAAGGCTCGACTATCTTTTTAACAATGCCGGCATCGGCGTGGTCGGCGATGCACGGGACCTTTCGCTCGAAGACTGGCGCACAGTCGTCGACACGAACCTCTTCGGCACGGTCCATGGCGTGGCCGCCGCCTACCCCGTTATGGCAAAGCAGGGCTTCGGACACATCGTGAACACCGCGTCCCTGGCGGGCCTGGTCCCGTCGCCGGGAGAAATCTCCTACACGGCAAGCAAGTACGCTGTCGTGGGACTCTCGGAATCGCTCCGCATCGAGGCCAGGGACCTGGGCGTGAAGGTGAGCGTCGTCTGCCCGGGCTTGATCGACACGCCGTTCCTCCGGAACATCAAGCTGATCGGGATCGACAGGCAGCAGCTGCTGCAGATACTGCCCGGGCTCATGGCGCCGGAGCACTGCGCCAGGAAGATTCTGCACGGCGTGGAGCGGAACAAGCCGATGATCCTCGTCACCTCCCTGGCCTGGTGGTTCTGGCGGATCAACCGGATCAGCCCGGGCCTCATGCGCTGGATCTGGCTGCGTTTCGCCAGAAAGGTCAGACAACTCCGGAAGAACGTGTGAAGCGGGCACGGAGCGTCATTACGAGGCAACAGGTACGTGGCAAAAGCCCGGGGTGATCCAACCGCTGTCCTGTGCGGCCATAGAGAAGCTCCCTTCAGCAAGCTGCAGGGAGTCTTCGATCCTCAAGGAACTTTATACTAATCGCTCGCTAGACCCGCAGCAATCTATGGGAATGCGCTCGCTCCCGGATTTAGGAGCGACAAATGCTGTTATATCCCAACGCAGGAAAGGAGGTGATAGAGAACATGAGGAAGATTTTCATCGTTGCGGTCATCGTCATCATTGCGCTCGCACTGTCCCTGCCGGCATTCGCGGTCCCGTCGGGCAAGGCCGTCGTGCTCGAACCGAAGGGTGCCGGCAAGGTGGTGTTTGACGGCAAGATGCACGCCGACAAGGGCTTCAAGTGCGCGGATTGCCATCCCGGTGTATTCATGATGAAGAAGGGTGGGGATAAAATCACCATGAAGGACATCCGGGAAGGGAAGTTCTGCGGAACGTGCCACAATGGCACCAAGGCATTCAATGCCAAGGATGCGGTGAGCTGCACCAAGTGCCACAAGAATTGAACTGGCCGCACGATCCAGCAGGGACCCTCATGGTTCGCCATGAGGGTTTTTTTTGGGGAAGGCGGGGCAGGGAAGAAGCGTTTTCCCAAAAGGAAGCTTTCTTGACAGCGTCCGGCCCCAGTGGTACTATGTTGCGATGTTTTGCAACTATTTCCACGGGAGGTGCTCATGCGTAGAGTCCTGGTGTTCGTTGCTTTGGTCATGCTGCTGGTCGTGGCCGGCCTGGCCGCTGCCGCAAATCCTGACGCACCGAAGAGCACGCCGGAGCTGAAGCAGATCATCAGCGCGGGCAAGAAGACCATCGTGTTCTTCCTGAACCCCCAGGGCGGGCCCTGCCGGGCGCAGAACGAGATCATTCAGAAGCTCCAGAAGGACCGAAAGGCGAACTTTAACGTCGCCTACGTGAGCACGATGAACCCTGCAGACCAGAGAGCCTTCTACGATTACGGCGTCCGGAACCTTCCGCAGCTGGTGCTCGTGGACAGCAGGGGGAAGATCGCGCACTTCTTCCCGCCGGGCATCCAGAGCTACGAGACGCTGGCGGTCACGCTGGACGGTACGAAGTAATGGACCTCAGCTTCACGAACATCGCCCTTGCCGCTGGCGCGGGACTGGCAAGCGTGCTGTCGCCCTGCGTCCTTCCCGTGGTGCCGGTCATCATGGCGGGCGCAGAGCGGGAGGACCGCCTTCGCCCGCTGATCGTGGTCCTGGGCCTCGCGCTGTCGTTCATAGCCATGGGCGCCGTCTCATCGCTCTTCGGCGTGTTCCTGGTGGGACGCACGCGCACGATCGAGGCAGCGGGCGCCGCGGTCATCATGCTCCTGGGGCTCATGGTGCTGTTCGATGTGAGCATCTTCAAACGCTTGAACCGGATCTCCAACATCCAGGTGAAGGGCGAGGGCAGGTTGAGCGGGCTGATCCTCGGCATGGCGCTGGGTGTAGTCTGGGTCCCCTGCATCGGGCCGTTCCTGTCGAGCGTCCTTGCCATGGTGGGGACGAGCGGCAGACTTACGCAAGGCGTCGTGCTGCTTGGCTTCTACGCCCTCGGCCTGGCAATACCCATGCTTTTGGTCGCGTATTCCTCCCATGCCGTCCAGCGCAGGCTCCGGTCCGTGGCGCAGCACGAGGCGGCCTTCCGGTACGTCACCGGCGGCGTCCTCGTCGTCTTCGGCCTCTACTCCCTTGTCCACGGGAACGTCGCTTTTTAAGATACCCGACACGCTGACCTGCTGCCCTCTGATCATTGACTTTCCCCGCCACCCCTGCTACCTTCGTTTAACGATCCAAAAGCGGTCCTGTGCCGCCATACGAGCGAGGAGGGAACACCATGACGAAGAAAAATGAATTTTCCTGCGGTCTCTGCGGAGCGGTGTGGCAGAAGACGGGGGCGACGAACTGCTGGAGCGGCGATCCGTCGAAGCGGCCGGCCAAGCCGGCGTACTGCCCGATGCAGGACCATGAGACGG
>JAAXXJ010000439.1 GCA_013334545.1 Nitrospirota bacterium
CCGACGATGGCTTGTCGGAGACCAGCTCCTCCTCGCCGAAATATTCGCCCTGCGACAACAGCGCGATGCGAAGGTCTTCGCCGTGCAGGCCCTTGCTCAGGATCTCGATCTGGCCGTGCGCGATGATGAAGAGTTTGTGGCGATCCTCGCCTTCGAGGATCAGGGTGCTGCCCAGTTCGGCCTCCTTGAGTACGAATTTCCCCGCCAGACCGGCGATGATCTCGTCTTCGAGCGTCGAGAACAGCGGTATGCTTTTGAGCGATTCCGGCTTGAACGACGGAAATCCTTCGTGGAAATCGATCCCGATCCGTTCGGGTTTCTGCAGTTCGATCTTGGTGCGGTTGACCCGGTAGGTGCCCGATGCGACATGCACCCACGGCAGCAGCTTGAGCAGCCATCTCGGGGTGATCGACATCATCTGGGGCACGGTCTTGGTCGTGTTGGCCAGGTTCCTTGCCACCGTGGTGGTCACACTGCGCTGCAGCAGACTGTTCGATTCGGGAAGTGAGTTTGCCATTGACTGGTAGTGAATGAATTAGTATGGTTTCGATAAAACGGCGACAGCATCCTCCTTTTTATCTGGCCGGTCGTATTAAATGCCGAGTCCGTTGATGAAGGTGCTTTCGACAGCTTTCTGCTGCTGGAGCCTCGAATCCGGCGGTACGCTCTTGGTCACCCAGACGCTGCCGCCGATGATGGAGTTCCTGCCGATGGTTATCCGCCCGAGGATGTTGGCGTTCGAATAGATCACCACGTTGTCTTCGATGATCGGGTGGCGCGGCAGGTCCTTGACCGGGTTGCCGTCCTTGTCCAGCACGAAACGCTTCGCCCCGAGCGTCACCCCCTGGTAGATCCTGACGTTGTTGCCGATGACGCAGGTTTCGCCGATGACCACGCCCGTGCCGTGATCGATGCAGAAATAGTCCCCGATCTGCGCCCCCGGGTGGATGTCGATGCCCGTCTCGGAGTGCGACATCTCCGAAATGATGCGCGGAATGAGCGGTACGCCCAGCTTCAGCAGCGTATGGGCCGTCCGGTGGTTGATCATCGCACGGATCGACGGGTAGCAGAAGATGATCTCCCCATGGCTTTTGGCCGCCGGGTCCCCGTCGTAGATCGCCTTCACGTCCGTGCACAGCACCCGCCTGATCTCCGGCAGCACGGCGATGAACTCGCGGGCGACCGCCGAGGCCCGCTCCGCCGCGTCGCCTGCCACCGCCCCTTCGGGATCGAACTGCTGGACGCTCTGGATCTGGCCCGACAGCAGCTCGTAGATCTTCTCGATGCGCACGCCGATGAAATGCGGCAGCATTTCGCGATGCACGATCGGCGGCCCGAAATAGCCGGGAAATATCACCGCCCGCACCAGATCGACAAACTCATGGAGCCTGTCGATCGACGGCAGTTTACGGTCCGGTTGCGGCACGTAGTCGCATTCGGCACTCCTTCCGTTCGACAGCTGCGCAATCGCCTGTTCTATGGTGTCGATCCCTTTGCCGTTACTATCCATGATCGTGCCTTGTATTCTTGTTCCTGCTTCCGGTTGCTCAGATGGCGACCGCTTCGTTCTCGAACTGGTAGAGCAGCGTCGACAGGTAGCGCTCGCCGGTGTCCGGCAGAATCACCACGATGTTCTTGCCTTCGTTCTCAGGGCGCAGGGCAAGCTGCAATGCCGCATAGACGGCCGCTCCCGACGAAATGCCGATGATCAGCCCTTCGGTGCGAGCAAGCAGCTGGCCAGTGCGGAACGCGTCCTCGTTCTTGACCGTGATGATTTCGTCGATCACGCCCGTGTTCAGGATTTCCGGGATGAAGCCCGCTCCGATGCCCTGGATCTTGTGCGGACCCGGCTTGCCGCCCGAGATGACCGGCGAATCGAACGGTTCGACCGCCACGATCTTCACGTCGGGGTTCCTCTGCTTGAGCACTTCGCCCACTCCCGTGATCGTGCCGCCCGTGCCGATGCCGCTCACGAAGATGTCAACCTTGCCGTCCGTGTCCTTCCAGATCTCTTCGGCCGTCGTCTTGCGGTGGATTTCCGGGTTGGCCTGGTTCTTGAACTGCTGTGGAACGAACGAGTTCGGGTGCTGCGTCTTCAGTTCGTCGGCCTTGCGGATCGCTCCGCCCATGCCTTCCGGGCCGGGTGTCAGCACCAGCTCCGCGCCCAGCGCCTTGAGCAGGTTCCTGCGCTCGATGCTCATCGTCTCCGGCATCGTCAGGATCAGCCGGTACCTCTTCGCCGCCGCGATAAAGGCAAGGGCGATACCCGTGTTGCCGCTGGTCGGCTCGATGATGACCGTATCCTTGTCGATCTGCCC
>JAAXXJ010000440.1 GCA_013334545.1 Nitrospirota bacterium
CCCGGCGCATTGCGCATTCCCGCTACAACAAGGTGGTGAAGCGCACGACCAAGTACAAGGCCCATGACGAGAAGAACGAGTGCAAGGTGGGCGACATGGTGCGGGTCATCGAGACCCGGCCCATCTCCAAGGACAAACGCTGGAAGGTCCTTGAGATCGTTGAGAAGGCGATCTGATCTCCGGAGAACGAAATCAGAACAGCGAAGAGAAGGTACTAGACCATGATCCAGCAGCAGACGGTTTTGGACGTAGCAGACAATTCAGGTGCGAAACGGGTGATGTGCATCAAGGTGCTCGGCGGCACCCGCAGACGGTACGCCACTCTGGGTGACGTTATCGTGGTGGCCATCAAGACGGCGATACCCGACGGGCAAGCGAAAAAGGGCACCGTTGCCAAGGCGGTCGTCGTACGGACCGCCAAGGAAGTGCGCCGCCCCGACGGCTCCTATATCAAGTTCGACCGGAACGCGGCGGTGCTGATAAATAACGCGAACGAGCCTATCGGGACCCGCATCTTCGGCCCCGTGGCACGCGAGCTCCGCAAGAAGAACTTTATGAAGATCATTTCGTTGGCCCCGGAAGTGCTCTAGGGTACCGGCGGCAGGACGATCTCCAAACAAGAACAGGAAGAACGACAATGCAGATCAAGAAGAATGACACCGTACTGGTCACATCGGGCAAAGAGAAGGGGAAACGCGGCAGGGTGATCGCCGTGTATCCGCGGGAGAACCGGGTCCTGATCGAGAAGCTGAACATGATCAAACGGCACACGAGGCCGAACCAGCAGCTCCGCCAGGGCGGGATCGTGGAGAAAGAAAGCCCTATCTCGGCGGCGAACGTTAAGCTCATTTGCGCAAAGTGCGACAAGCCCACCAGCATTGCCCGGAAGGTCCAGGGAGACGGGACCCGGGTCCGTGTGTGCAAGGCCTGTGATGCAACCTTGGAATAAGTAGGTTAGGGAAAACGACCAATGGCTGACAAGAAAGACAAGACAAAAGAAGCAAAGGGCGAGGAGAAGAAAAAGGCCCCGGCGAAAGCTGCGCCGGGAAAGGCCAAGGCTCCCGCCGCAGAAGCAAAGAAGGAGGCGAAGGCTGCCGCGCCTGCGGTGCGCGAGAAGGCGCCGACGCCCCGGCTCAAGGAGCGGTACCAGAAGGATGTGGTCCCCTCGCTGATGAAGCAGTTCAATTACCGGAATCCCATGCAGGTCCCCCGGCTGGTCAAGGTGGTCCTGAACATGGGGATGGGTGAGGCGATCTCGAATGCGAAGGCCCTCGACCATGCCGTCAGCGAGCTGGAGCTCATCTCAGGACAGCACCCGGTGATCACCCGCGCGAAGAAGTCCATTGCGACATTCAAGCTTCGGGAGGGGATGCCGATCGGCTGCATGGTCACCCTCCGGAAGGAGCGCATGTTCGAGTTCCTTGACCGGTTCATCAGCGCGGCGCTGCCCCGCATCAGGGACTTTAAGGGCATCCCGAGCAAATCCTTCGATGGCAGGGGAAACTACTCGATCGGGATCAAGGAACAGATCATTTTCCCGGAGATCGAGATCGACAAAGTAGACTCGGTCCACGGTATGGATATTGTTATCGTTACGACGGCAAAGACCGATGAAGAGGGTCGGGCGCTGCTCGGACATCTCGGCATGCCGTTCAGAAAGTAGCAAAGGCGGAGGCACCATGGCAAAGAAGTCATTGATCGCGAAGGCAAAGGCGGCACCCAAGTTCAAGGTGCGGGCATATCACCGTTGTCCGCTGTGCGGCAGGTCCCGGGGATATCTGAGAAAGTTCGACATGTGCCGCATTTGTTTCCGGAACAGGTCGCTCCGGGGCGAGATCCCGGGCGTAGTCAAGGCCAGTTGGTAAGCGAGAGGGGTTTGAACCGATGATGACCGATCCGATCGCGGATATGCTGACGCGCATCCGCAATGGCAGCAAGGCAAAACTCGAGAAGGTTGATATTCCGTCCTCGAAGATGAAGCTCGAGATCGCGAAGATCCTGAAGGACGAGGGATATATCAAGAACCTCAAGATGGTCAAGGACCGGCGGCAGGGCGTTATCCGCGTCTATCTGAAGTATACTGATGACGAGGCCCCGGTGATCCAGGGGATCAAGCGCATCAGCAAGCCCGGGTGCCGGGTGTATGCCGGGAACGATACGATCCCCAAGGTCCTGGCAGGGCTGGGCGTTGCCATCCTGTCCACACCGAAGGGTATCCAGACGGGAAAACAGGCAAAGAAGGACAATGTGGGCGGAGAAGTGCTCTGCCACGTTTGGTAGGCTTCCTAACAATAGGAATCCGTG
>JAAXXJ010000441.1 GCA_013334545.1 Nitrospirota bacterium
CTTCTTGAGGTCATCCCCCACTTCGGTCTTTTCACACCAGGGCAGGTTCAGGATCCAGTCGATGTAGTTGCGCACCACCGTGGCCTCGGCCGACATGGGCGTCATCATCTTGAGCTTCTTGAGCTCGTGTTCGACTTTTTCGGTGGCCTCCTTGGAAAGCTTCTTGTTCTTGAGCTTTTCTTCGATCTCCCGGATCTCGTCCCCGAGATCGTCTTCCGACCCCATCTCCTTCTTGATCGCCCGCATCTGCTCGTTCAGGTAGTACTGTTTCTGGGTCTTCTCCATCTGTTCCTTGATGCGGGTCTTGATGCGCTGATCCATCCGGAAGACCTCGGTCTCCATCTTGATCAGGCTCAGGAGCAGCGGCAACCGCTCGGTCAACTCGAGGGTGTCGAGCAGCCGCTGTTTGTCCTCGAGTTTGAAGGAGAAGTGGGAGGCCACGGTATCGGCCATCTGGGACGGGTCGGTGATCGAGGTGATGTTGGAGACCAGCTCCTTGGAGATGCTGCGGTTGTGGCCGGCATACTCCTCGAAGGCCTCGACGACGGAGCGCATCAAGGCGGTCGACTCGGCCGGCGACAGCTCCCGTTCGGCCAGGCGCTCGAGCTCCGCCCGGAAAAATTCCTCCTCCGGCAGGAAACGCACGACCCGCGCGCGGCCCTTGCCTTCCACCAGGGCCTTCACGGTGCCGTCCGGCAGACGCAGCAGCTGGAGCACCTTGCCGATGGTGCCGATCTCGCTGATGTCCTGCTCGCCGGGGTTGTCAATGCCGGCCTTTTTCTGGGTGGCCAGAAAAACGACCTTGTCCTTGTTCATGGCCTCGCTCAGGGCGTTGACGGACTTGGCCCGCCCCACGAAAAGCGGCGCCACCATGAACGGGAACACCACGATGTCTCGCAGGGGCAGCAGGGGCAGCACCAGTCGAGGTGTGTTCGCTTCACCTTCTTTGAAAAACTTGGGTATGTTCACCATGGTCCCCACCGAAAAAGAAGCCCCAAGCGCGAAGCTCAAGGCTTGACGTTATAGGTTAAAGGCTTAATGCTGATAGCGCGACGGCTTTGCAGAAAGACCCAAATTCAAGGCGGGCGAGTTCGGCGTTGCGAGGCGTACGCCCGTACGCCGCAGCAACCGCCGAACGAAGCCCAACGCAGAAGTTGGGCTTTATGCGAAGCCGTCAGGCTTGTTTCTTGGTCTGTTCGAAGAGCAGGATCGGATCTTCCTTGTTCAGCACGACATCCTCGCTGATCACGCATTCCTTGACATTCTCCAGCGAGGGCAGCTCGTACATGATGTCGAGCATGCAGGATTCCATGATGGCGCGCAGCCCGCGGGCCCCGGACTTGCGTTTGACCGCCTCGCGCGAGATCGCCGAAAGCGCGCTGTCGGTGAAGCGCAGGTTGGCCCCCTCCATTTCGAACAGCTTCTGGTACTGCTTGACCAGGGCGTTCTTCGGTTCCTTGAGGATGCGGATCAGGCTGTCCTCGTTGAGCTCGTGCAGGGTCGCGATCACCGGAAGACGCCCGAGGAACTCGGGGATCATCCCGTACTTGATCAGGTCTTCGGGCTGCACCATTTTGAGCGTTTCGCCGACCGTGCGCTCCTTTTCCTGAACGATCTTGGCGCCGAACCCCATCATCTTGGGCCCGAGCCGCCGCTGGATGATCTTCTCCAGGCCGGTGAAGGTCCCCCCGCAGATGAAGAGGATGTTGGTCGTGTCGACCTTGATGAAGTCCTGCTGGGGGTGTTTGCGGCCGCCCTTGGGAGGCACGCTCGCCAGCGTCCCCTCCAGGATTTTGAGCAGCGCCTGCTGGACCCCCTCGCCCGAGACGTCGCGGGTGATGGAGGGGTTGTCCGCCTTGCTGGCGATCTTGTCGATCTCGTCGATGTAGACGATCCCCCGCTTGGTCTTCTCGACATCGTAGTCGGCGTTCTGAAGCAGCGACAGGATGATGTTCTCGACGTCCTCGCCCACGTAGCCGGCCTCGGTCAGGCTGGTGGCGTCGGCGATGGTAAACGGCACGTTCAGGAAGCGGGCGAGGGTCTGGGCCAGCAGCGTCTTGCCGCAGCCGGTCGGGCCGATCAGCAAAATGTTGCTCTTCTGGACGTCGACGTCCCCGGCGTTGAACGCGGATTCCAGGCGCTTGTAATGGTTGTAGACCGCGACCGAGAGGATCTTCTTGGCCGGCTCCTGCTCGATCACGTACCCGTCCAGCCGCTCCTTGATCTCCTTGGGCGTCAGGATGTGGGCGGTGTCCTTGGCGTCCTTTTCGGTTTCCTCTTCGATGATTTCGCTGCACAGCT
>JAAXXJ010000127.1 GCA_013334545.1 Nitrospirota bacterium
CCTGTTGGGACCACAGATGACCGAAAGTAGGCGCTTCTAAGCGACACAAATTGACACAGATGGAACAACAAATAACAGCAAATCTTGGACCTTTTCTCACCAGGACGCAGAGGACTGCAACTTCCTAAAGCGATGCTTTCTTCTGGTTTTACGGATTGAACAACAAACAATGGCAAACCTGAAACCTTTTCTTACGGCAAAGGACGCAGAGGACGTCCGAGTCAACATCATTTCCTGGGTTTAAACCCCAAAGCATGAGGCCTTTGACTTCCTCTCCTGCCTTTCCCTCTGCGCCCTCTGCGGTGAAAAAGACTTTGCTGTTATCGTGTCAGATGCCGGTACTTGATCCTGTGCGGCTGGTCGGCCTCTGCGCCGATACGCTTTTTCCGGTCCTCTTCGTACTCCGAGTAGTTCCCGTCGAAGTACACCACTTTGCTCTCCCCCTCGAACGCAAGGATGTGCGTAGCGATCCTGTCCAGGAACCACCGGTCGTGGCTGATGACCACAGCGCAGCCCGCGAAGTTCTCGAGGCCTTCTTCGAGCGCCCGCATGGTGTTCACGTCCAGGTCGTTCGTGGGCTCGTCGAGCAAGAGCACGTTCGCGCCCTCTTTCAGCATGCGCGCGAGATGCACCCGGTTCCGTTCGCCGCCCGAGAGCACGCCGACCTTCTTCTGCTGGTCCGTGCCGCTGAAGTTGAACCGCGACACGTAAGCGCGGGAGTTCATGAGCTGCTTGCCGAGTTGGACCTGCTCCTGGCCGTCGGTGATCATCTGCCAGATGGTCTTGTTCGGGTCGAGCGTGTCGCGGCTCTGGTCCACGTACCCCAGCTTCACGGTCTCGCCGATCCGGATCGTTCCCTTGTCCGCTTTTTCCTGGCCGGTGATCATGCGGAAGAGCGTGGTCTTGCCTGCTCCGTTCGGCCCGATAATGCCCACGATGCCGCCGGGCGGCAGCATGAAGCTCATGCCTTCGACGAGGATGTTGTCGCCATAGGCCTTGGTCACATTGTCCGCCTCGATCACGACCTTGCCGAGCCGCGGCCCGGGTGGGATGTAGATCTCGAGCTCCTTTGCGCGCTTTTCCGCGCCCTGGGCGAGGAGCTGCTCGTACGAGCTGATGCGCGCCTTGGACTTCGCATGCCTGCCCTTGGGTGACATGCGGATCCATTCGAGCTCGCGCTGGAGGGTCTTCTGCCGGTCGCTCTCGCTCTTTTCCTCCTGCTTCAGCCGCTCCTGCTTTTGCTCCAGCCAGGACGAGTAGTTCCCCTTCCACGGGATGCCCTGTCCGCGGTCGAGCTCCAGGATCCAGCCAGCCACGTTGTCGAGAAAGTACCGGTCGTGAGTCACGGCGATGACCGTGCCTTCGTACTGCTGGAGGTGGTGCTCCAGCCAGGCAACGGACTCGGCATCCAGATGGTTCGTGGGCTCATCGAGCAGTAGAATGTCCGGTTTCTGGAGCAGCAGGCGGCAGAGCGCAACGCGCCGCTTCTCACCACCTGACAGCACATCGATCTTCGCATCACCGGGCGGGCACCTGAGCGCGTCCATGGCCATCTCGAGGCGGCTGTCCAGGTCCCAGGCGTTCGCGTGGTCGATCTTCTCCTGCACGCTCCCCTGGCGTTCGATCAGCTTCTGCATCTCATCGTCCGACAGGGGTTCACTGAACTTCGCTGAGATGGCGTTGTATTCGTTCACCAGGTCCACGATCTCCTGGACCCCCTGCTCCACGACCTGGCGCACCGTCTTGCCGGGGTCGAGCATCGGCTCCTGCTCCAGGAACCCGACGGTATAGCCCGGCGACAGCACAGCCTCGCCCACATGCTCCTTGTCCACGCCCGCCATGATGCGCAAAAGCGAGGACTTGCCCGATCCGTTCAGGCCCAGCACACCGATCTTGGCGCCGTAGAAGTACGACAGGTAGATGTCCTTCAGGACCGGCCGCTTGTCGTGGAACTTTCCGACACCGACCATGGAGTAGATGATCTTGTTCGCTTCAGCTGCCATGCCGTATAATGACCTCCGATCAAAAGGATAAGCTCCGTTAGTGGACAGCGCTCGCTCAGCATCAGGGATGGCGATAATCCGCCGCCTTCCTGATAAGGAAGCTCACTGCTTCCAGAAGACCGGTTTCCATCGCAAACGGAGTAAGCCTTTTTGTACACTTTATTGGGGGGAAGGTCAATACCTAAAAGAGAGAGGACCCCGAGGATGGTACAGTGGGGTCGTCGGCAAGATCCGGGCAGTGCTGCTGCATGCAACATCTATGAGGGTGCAATGGTTCACCCTGAACAGGAGGGGCAGAAAACTGGTTGAAACTTGCCCAGAGGGGCTATGAACGGTCCAACCGCTCGACCCGAATGATTGGAAGCTTTGTCTGATGTAGCTTACTCAAGCCGACCTACATGGCTCTATAAGGATGTACAAAACCTCAGATAATCTTTCTAACTTTGCCGTGGCTCCATCGCAGATATGTATAGGAGATATTTGGCATTATGATTACCTGCTCAAGGAAGTGCGGGTCCGGCCTGAAGTACTGAAAGGAAGCCGCTGATACATCCTATCGGACCAATCTCAATCCCTTCTTTTGGTTGCATACATGAAATCCATAAATCCCAATATCTGCACCCGGGCCTCGTCGGTCACCTGCCGGAACGTTCTCAACATCGCAATCTCATCAATGCTCATGACCTGCGCAAGATAGTTGGTCTGTTCTTCAGAAAGAGGATATTTCCGCTTGCCCCGGTTGAACTTGGCGTCTGAAGGAGTGAGGAAGTATCCCTTGACCTCGTTGGGGACCTTCTGCTGGTGTGCTGCAAGCACGAGAACGGACATGTCGAGGTTCAGCTTCTTTGCGATCGTCGTAAGCGTATTGTCTTTCGGGATATGCCCCTTATTGATCGTTACCCGAAGGAGCTCCGGGCTGATCCCGAGCGCCTTTGAGGCGTCCTTGAGGTTCTTATACCCTTTTTTATCAAGTGCATTCTTGATCATCTCAGCCAGTTTTGTAGACATAGTGACGGTCTCCGTGGTCGTAAAAGATGCCCTGAGACATGCTCATGGGTCGTGTATGGTTCTGTACAGCCTTCCCGCATGTTTATTCTATCATAAATATGCGGGTCAGAGCCAATTTTTTTGTTCCCTGCAGCCTGCCCCGGGATTGAAGCTCCCTGCAGCAAGCTGCAGGGAATCTTCGATCCTCAAGGTTGTACTTTTATTCTAATCGCTCGCGAACCCCGCAGCAAGCTGCGGGGAATGCGCCCGCTTCTGGATTCAAGCCTTCATCATTTCCTCGATCGTGACCTTCAGCGAATCGCACAGGGACGGGAGGTCGTACCCGCCCTCGAGGACGAAGACCGTGGGGACATCGGCGCAGGTCAGGATGCTCCGAACGATGCCGTGGATGCCTTCGTTGGTGACGCGGATGTTCGCGTGGGGGTCGTCGGCGTGGATGTCATAGCCCGCGGAGACCAGGATGATGTCCGGCCCGAACCGCTGGACCACGCCGGGCAGGATGTCCTGGTACACGGTGAGGTAATCCTTGTTGCCAGACCCCGCCAGTATGGGGACGTTGTACGTATACCCTTCTCCCTTGCCCTTTCCCCGCTCCATATCATTGCCGGTCTCGGGGTAGTAGGGATATTGGTGGGTGCTGAAATAGAAGACCGTATCGTCCTCTTCGAAGATATGCTGGGTGCCGTTCCCATGGTGTGCGTCGAAGTCTACGATGAAGACCTTCTGGTAGCCGACACGCTGGGCGTGCCGGGCCCCGACGGCCACGTTGTTGAAGAGGCAGAATCCCATGGCGCGGTCCGCTTCAGCATGATGGCCCGGCGGCCGGACCGCGCAGAAGATGCGACGCATGCCGTTGTTTCGGCACTGTTCCACCGCCTCCATCACCGCACCGGCAGCATAGGACGCGGCATTGAAGCTCTCGACGGAGGTATAGGTGTCCGGGTCGAGCTCCCCGGCGCCGAGGATCCTGACCTTTTCGATGTTCTCCGGGGTGTGGACGAGAGCAAGGTCCTCCTGCGTCGCCTTGCGCGGCCTGATGTGGATGAGCTTGTCCCAGAGGCCCGCGCCCTTGAGCGTGACGATGATATTGATCAGCCGGTCCCGGGAGTCCGGGTGCCAGACCGGAGGCTCATGGTAGAGGAACACCTCATCGTATACGAATCCGACCGGTTTCATGGGGGTAATCTATTAAACGCTCTCCTGGTTGCGCTAGGTGAAACGCTGCTTGATCCGTTCGTAGTCCTCGGTCGTATCCAGGTCGAGGACCACTCCCTCATCATCCACATCGACTGTGCGGACACTGCCGGAGCGGCTTGCGATCACGTCGCGGAGGGTCTCCACGGAAAAAATGTCTTCGATCGCCTTCCGCGGGAACAGGGTGGGATGCCCCCGTCTTCCCTGGTAAAGCGGGATCAGGATGCTGTCAGGGCTGGAACGATGGGCATTGACAAGCCCCATGATGGTTTCCGATGACACGAGAGGATGGTCTGCCAGGCAGATGAGCACGCTTGTCGAAGCCCGATCTACCTGCCGGAGGCCGAGCCGGACGGATCCCGCCATGTCGCTCTGGGGATCTGCATTGACCACAGTCCTCACCGGCATTCCGGATATCGCCGCCGCGGTCCCGTCATGGTCAGCACCGAGCACGACCACGATGTCCCGCAGACCTGAAGCGACAATGGTGTCCAGGCAATGACGGATGACCGGGCTATGGCCGAGGGGAAGGAGCTGTTTGGAGCGGCCCATCCTCCGAGACGACCCCGCCGCAAGAACGATCGCTGAGACCTGTGGGGGCATGCTCTCTCCTGTGTTGGATGATCTGGGCCATGATGCTCACCGCGATCTCCTCGGGTGAGACCGACCCGATGGGAAGGCCCACCGGGATGATGACGCGCTGGATGTCTTCCTGAGCGAACCCCGCGGCCTTGAGCGTATTGATGAGGATGCCCTTCTTCCTCCTGCTGCCGAGCAGGCCAATGTAGCCTGCGTCGGTCCTGAGCGCGGCTTGAACCGCCTCGAAATCGTGATTGTGCCCCCGCGTCGCAATGACGAGATACGTGCCCCGGTCAACGGGCACATGGGTGAAAACCGCGGGGAACTCGCTCACGACAAGCTCATGGGCATCGGGGACATTATCGCGGTTCGCGAACTGCGCCCGGTCGTCGGCGACCGTGACCTGGAACCCGGCAAAGCGCGCGAGCTTCGCCAGGGCCTTGCCCACATGGCCCGCGCCAAGCACCACCAGCCGCGGGTCCGCGAACACCGGCTCGATGTAGACCGTCAGCGTGCCGCCGCACACGAGCCCGCCCTCCTTCTCCGTGAGCTCGAAGGGGACCGTGCGCGGCTGTCCGTCCTGCATGGCCATGCGCGCATAGGCGACCACGTCGGCCTCGATGCACCCGCCGCCAAGCGTGCCCATGATTGTCCCGTCATCGCGCACCAGCATCCTGGCGCCCTGCTTCTGGGGCGACGAGCCCTTGCACTCGACGATGGTCGCGAGCACGGACGGCCTGCCGAGCTTTTTCAGCCTCACGATCTCTTCAAAGATATCCATGGAGAGCAGCCCCTGCATATGTATCCGACAGGACTATCACGGTGCCTGTGCTCCGCCAAAGAACTTCTCGGCCGGGCAACCGAGCTCCCGCTGCTTGCAGTATTTGCATGCAATCCGACCCCTGACGAAGGCGTTGCCGCCCAGAGAAAGCGCCACGAGCAGGGCCATTCCCGCCGCCACCATCCATGCAAAGCTGCGGACGAGGAGGATGATCCCGCCAAAGAGCGGCAGGAGCATGATCAGCATGTCAGGGATCAACGCTGTCCAGGTGAAGTTCATGCAGCCGAATATCCCCGGGTCGCCCTGAGGGAAGAGGTAAGCGCTGATCTTCCCCCTTCCCAGACCGCACACCTTCCCATAGTAGCAGCAGTTCACGCAGCTATGCTTCATCACCCGGACTTCGAAGTAGGCGCAATAGATCAGGTATGCCGCGGCGGCGATAGGACCCAGGCCCGACAGGATCATCGCTCCGAGCGCATAGATCGAGACCGTCACGAGAACAGAAACCGCGACCATCGACGCGGGAAAATTCTCGTATGTCCGGACCTCTCCCATGACCGGCCTCTTTCCCGGACGCGCTGCGTTATTTCATCGCCGCCTTGACCGCTGCCGGCGTCATCGGCAGGCTCCTGAGCCTGATCCCCGCTGCCGTGAAGACCGCGTTCGCCACCGCCGGCGCGATGGGCGGCACGCCTGGCTCACCGATCCCTCCCAGGGGGTCCTTGCCCGTCGTGATATGCACCTCGATCTCCGGCGTCTCGCTCATCCTGAGAAGCTCATAGTCGCCGAAGTTCGTTGTCTTGACGCCGCCGTTCGTGAACTCCATCTTCTCCTTGAGCGCGGCCGAAAGGCCCATGATGATACCGCTCTCCATCTGGGCCTTCACCGTTTCGGGATTGACGACCGAGCCGCAGTCCACTGCGCAGGTAACCTTGTGCACCGTGATCTTCCCGGTGGCTTTGTCCACCGACACCTCGGCGACCTCGGCAACATAGGTGCCGAAGGAGAGATGGTAGGCAATCCCCATTGCCTGGCCCTGCTTCGGCTTCTTGCCCCATCCCGCCTTGGCCGCAGCGGTCTCGAGCACCCGCTTCGCCCGGGGATGCTTTGCCAGGTGCCCCAGCCGGAACTCGAGCGGGTCCCTCCCGGCAGCAGCTGCAAGCTCATCGACAAAGGACTCGATGATGAATCCGTTATGCGATGCGCCCACGGAGCGCCAGAACCCGACGGGCACCGGCAGGTCGATGCGGACATACTCGGCAAGAAGGTTCGGGACCTCATACTCCAGGTCCGTAACTCCTTCGACCGCGGCGTTGTCGATGCCGTTCTTCATCATTGCCGGGAATACCCGGGCAAAGATGGACGGGCAGACGATCTTGTGGGACCAGGCGGTGAGCCGTCCCTTGTCGTCCAGGCCCGCTTCGATCCGGGTATAGTTCCCCGGCCGGTAGACATCGTTCTGGATGTCCTCCTCCCGGGTCCAGATGAGCTTCACCGGCCTGCCCGCTGCCTTGGCGATCGACACCGCCTCCTCGACGAAATCGGTCTCGAAGCGCCTGCCGAAGCCGCCGCCGAGGTAGGTCGTATGCACGAAGACCAACTCGGGCTTGAGGCCCGTGATCTTCGCTGCCGCTGCCTGCACGCCTCCCTGGTTCTGCGTCGGAGCCCAGACATCGCACCGCTCCGGAGTGACCGCGGCTGTGCAGTTCATGGGCTCCATCGTTGCATGAGAAAGATAGGGAAGGAGGTAGAAGGATTCGACCTTTTTCACGGCCCGCGCAAGCGCGGCCTTCACATCGCCCTCGGTATTCGCCGTGACGCCAGCCTCCTTCATCCTGATCATCAGGTCCTGCTCGATGATTTCGGTGCTGAGCTTCGCCATGGCCGGATTCTGCCACTTCACGTTCAGCGCTTCTTTTCCCTTCCAGGCCGCGCCGATGCTTTCGGCGCAGACGGCGATGCCCCGGGAGATCGGGACGACCGCCTTGACGCCCGGGACGCGCTCCGCTGCAGCCTTGTCGTAGGTCGCCGGCTCGGCGCCGAACTGCGCGGGCCGCGCAACCGTCGCGTAGAGCATGTTCGGAACAAAGGTGTCGATCCCGAAGTTCGCCCTTCCCGTTGACTTGTCCGGCACATCGAGGCGCTGCATCGCTTTCCCGATGTACTTGAGCTGGGCATCCTTCTTGAGCACCGGGTCCTCGACCAGGTCGAGTCCGGCCTGCTCCAGGACATCGACCTCCTCGAGTGCACGGTCTGTCCGGACGGGTGCGTGGGCGGACCGCCTGCGCGCGCCCGTCGGCGGGGCGACACGCCTGCGACCGCTCCGCGGCAGCCACCTGCTCTTCCCGGCGTGGCGGCTGCCCGTCGCGCAGGCGGTCAG
>JAAXXJ010000442.1 GCA_013334545.1 Nitrospirota bacterium
GCCGGAGAACTTGTCCTCGAGGCCGATCGGCAGCTGGAGCACGATCGCGTTTTTGCAGAAGTACTTTTCCATGTCTCCCACGGCACGGAAGAAGTCGGCGCGCTCCTTGTCGAGCTTGCTCACGAAAGCGATGCGCGGGATCTCGTAGTCGCAGGCGAACTTGTAGATCTTCTCGGTCTCGGCCTTGACACCTGAGATGGCGGAAATGATGAGGATGGCGCCGTCGACGGCCCGGAGCGTTCCCCGGGTCTCTTCGAGGAAGTTGATGTAGCCCGGGGTGTCGATGATGTTGATGCGCACCCCCTTCCAGTCCGCGAAGCCGACCGCAGCCGTGATCGTGATCTTCCGGGCGATCTCTTCCGGTTCGTGCATGAACACGGAATTTCCGGCATCCACGCTCACCGGTGCGTCGATCGACTCCGCGGTGTACAGGATGGCGTCGGCAAGCGAGGTCTTGCCGGCTGAGCCGTGCGACAGTATGGCGATATTCCGGATTTCCTTCACATCAGAGTTCGGCATGGACGACTCCTTTGCAAGAGAATTTTGTGTTGTGGGGATATGCAGATAAGCGGCAGAACGGCGGTCGCGGCGCTACCAGATGTCGGACTTGTGTTTCCCTCCCTGTTTGAGCAGAACGTCGATGACCGCTTCATTGAAGAAGTTGGTATTCTGGCGGAGAGCCGTGTCCACCATGCTCTCGTAATATTTCCGTCCTTCGGCGAGCTCCTCCGAGAGAACATCGAAGAGGCTGTCCTTCTCGATCCCTTCTTTCACCTTGGCCTGGTTGTACAGGAGAATGTCGGAAAGGATCGTTCGCGCAAGCCTCCTTGCCTGTTCATTCGTGGAGATCAATGCCATAGGAACCGTCCGCCTCCGATCACGCCCGTTATCAGCCGAGGATCTCGACGATCACCGGCTTGTACTCCTGGGTCTTTTCAACTTTCCTATTATAGCGCCTGATAAAGAAAAAAGATACCAGCATGAAGGCCATGCCCGAAAGGAACGCCCAGAGGTCCGACTGTGCCTCTCCGCCGTACTTCAGCCCCACGTTCTTTCCGATGATGGCTGCGGCGACGAAGACGGCCATGGGGATGCCGTACAGGATGATGGAGGCCTTGAGGAAAACTTGCGGGGCCAGCACGACCTTGACCTTCTGACCTTTCTTCGCATTCAGAGGATTTGCCGCTTCCAGGTAGGAGTCATCGCCTTCAGGATGACAGACACCGGCCGAGGCGCATTTTTCACAGGCGCTCTTGGCAAGGATGGACACCTTCGCCATGCCTCCCGCTGCTTCCATAACGATGCCTTCTTCTTCGATCATGCAGCACCTCAGATGCGTAAAGGGCCAGAGGTCAGGGGTGAAACAACAAGGTTGTCCTGGCTCTCGTATTTCTCCCTACCCTTTGCTTTTCCTCTTTACGCTTTTCTGTATCCTGGCCGTGCGCAGGAGCTTGTATTCGATGCTGTCCACGAGCGCCTGCCAGCTCGCCTCGATGACGTTCTCCGACACGCCGACGGTGCCCCACTTGGACCTTCCGTCGCCCGACTCGATCAGGACGCGGACCCGCGCCGCAGTGCCTTCGGCCGCCGTCAGGACGCGGACCTTGTAGTCCAGCAGCCGGACGTTCTCCAGCCCCCGGCCCGGGAAATACCGGGGCAGGACCTTGCGCAGGGCCTTGTCCAGCGCGTTCACGGGGCCGTTCCCCCACGCAGCGGTATGCTCCACCTGCCCGCTGACCTCCACGGTCACCGTGGCCTCGCTCACCGGGTTGGGATCGACCTTCCGCTTTTCGGTCAGCACGCGGTAATCGATGCGGTCGAACATGGCGAAGACCGATTCGTAGCTGTGTCGCGCCCGGAGCATGAGCAGTTCGAGGGAACCTTCCGCCCCCTCGAACTCGTAGCCTTCGCTCTCCAGCTGCTTGATCCGCTTGAGGATGCCGGCGAGCTCGGGGCTGTCCTTCCTGACGGTGATGCCGAGCTCTGCCGCCTTCTGGATGATGTTGCTCTTCCCCGCAAGGTCGGATACCAGGATCCTGCGCCGGTTCCCCACCTGGTCGGGAATGATGTGTTCATAGGACCGCGGGACCTTGGCGACGGCATCCACGTGCACGCCTCCCTTGTGCGCGAAGGCGCTGTCACCCACGAAGGGAGCCCACTTCCGGTGCGGAAGGTTGGCCAGCTCGTCGACGTACCGCGACAGCTCGCGGAGCTTCCGGAGGCTCCCCTCGGTGACGCAGTCGATCCCCATCTTGAGCTTGAGGTTGGGGATGATGGCGCAGAGGTTCGCATTGCCGCAC
>JAAXXJ010000128.1 GCA_013334545.1 Nitrospirota bacterium
AGCCCCGCGGGCGACCGGAACTCGCCGGGGCCCCTCCCTTCGTTCCCGAACTTGCGCAGGAACTTGCCTTCCCGGTCAAAGACCTGGACACGGGCATTGCCCCCGTCAAGGACGTATACCTCTCCATCGGAAGAAAGCACGATGCTTTCTGGGTCCTTGAACTCACCATCCAGCCTGCCCGCCTTCCCCGCCTCCCACTGGAGCGCGCCGGAATGGTCGTACTTGGCGATGCGGTTGTTCCCGCGGTCGACGACGTAGATGTTCTCGCTCCCGTCCACGGCGAGCGCCACCGGCTCGGCGAATTGCCCCTTCTGGCCACCCGACCTGCCGAAGGCGCCGAGGAAGAGGCCCTTGGCGCTGAAGACCTGGACCCGCCGGTTCCCAGTATCGGCGACAACGATGTTCCCTTTGAGCGTCAGCGCTACAGCGGACGGCGAATTGAACTCGCCTTCCTTCGACCCCCCCCTACCGATCACCTGCAGGAGGCTCCCCTCGCGGTTGAACTTCTGCAGCCGGTCATTGCCCGTGTCGGCGACCCAGAAATTGCCGCTTATGTCCACCGCGATCCCGCGCGGGTTCTTGAGCATGCCCGGGTCGCTGCCGCGCGTGCCGATCTTCCTGCCGCCGGCAACAGTTATTGCGGCAATGGAGTCGCCGGAGATCCCCCAGAGACGCTTGTCCACAGCGAGGGCTACGACCTCTCCGGACATTTCCTTCGTGAGCGCAACGGATGCCAACGGAGAGACCCTCCCGAGCGGCTCACCCACTCCCTTCTCGCTGGTGAAGACCTGGAGCGTATGCTTACCGCTGTCCAGGAGGTGGATCTTTGCCTCGCGGTCCACCTTGATTCCCGACGGCTTTATGAACTGCCCCGGCCCGAGGCCCTCGGAACCCACGGAGCCCAGCAGCTTTCCCTGGGGATCGAACTTCTTTATTTTTAGATTTCCGGTGTCGGCGACATAGATATTTCCATAGTCATCAACGGCCAGCCCCTGGGGTCTGTCGAACCCTTCGGCACCCTTCCCGCTGCTGCCAAAGGACAGGACCTGCTCCCCGCCGGCGTCGAAGACGCGCACCTTGTTGGCGCCTGCGTCCAGGACCATGATCCTGCCCTGGCCGTCCACGGCCACGTCCACCGGCGATCTCATCGGGTCCTTCTTATCGGACAAGGTGATCTGTCCCAGGAAGATGCCTCCCGGCGTCAGGACCTGTATGCGTCCGTTCCCGGCATCGGCGATATAGACCAGACCTCTGGCGATGCTGATGCCGCCGGGATCGCTGAACTGCTTCGGTCCCGAGCCGCGGGAGCCGAAGCTCCGGAGAAAGACCCCCTTCCCGTCGAACACCTGGATCCGTCCGTTATCGCCGTCGACGACGTACACGCTCCCCTGCTCGTCCAGGGCGATGCCCGACGGGTATTTGAACTGGCCTTCCTGGTCGCCCCTCTTGCCCCAGCTCTGGATGATCTGGCCGGACAAGTCGAGGACGACTACCCGCTGCGCATCGGAGTCGGCGATGTAGATCCGGTCGATGGCAAGGGCAAGGGCGCGGGGCTCGTTCAGGAGGCGCTGGGGGGCCTTCTTCCCGGCCTCGCCCATCTCGCGCACGAACTCGAACTGCTGATAAGCGAATGATGAGGAGGCGAGGAGAACGAGGAAGCAACACCGTACTGCGATACGAATGACAGAGCGGACGAGAACCATCAACATCCTCCTGATTGACCGCTGCACTCACGATATGAGATCATGCGGCCTGCGAGGCGAGGCATGACAGCTGTTCCAGCAGAATGGAACAATTATAGCACACTCGACCAAAAAAACAAAAGAGAAAAGTTTTTCCCAAAATAATTTGCAGATGGCCGCATTTTCTCCCCAGTTTGACTTTTTCGCGTAATTTATGATATGGTTGAGAAAATTTCTTCCCTGAGGGAAAAATGCGAAGATATATTATCATGCTGCTTTTATTTGCCACCTTGACGCTGCTGTGCGTTTGCATACCAGGCGTCACGCAAGCCACTACCTTAACGGTGAGCAAAATATGCAGCAGCCCGTCTTCTACCACGTGCTTCACAACGATTACTGCGGCAATCAACGCCGCTGCGAACAATACAACGAATGATAATATTATCATCGAACCCGGCACCTATACCGAGTCAATTACATTAATAAACAATCTTCCGATATCCGGCGTCGAGACAGCCAGAACGATCCTTAAGAACCCCAGCACCTCTCCGGTAATCACGGCCAACGGCTTGACGAACGTTTCTATCACGAATCTTACTATTTCAAGCACATCGGTTGGCATCCAGGCCGTGAATTCAGCAGTGAAAATATCTAATAACATCTTCTGGGGCAGCTCACAGGGAACGGCGATTCAGATCCAGCAGAATTCTTCTGGTGAAATTACTAATAATACTTTTTTTCAGAATCAAACGGCCATCAGCAGCCAGGTTGATATTACAATCCAGAATAATATATTCTCTTCGAATACCACGGTGTTATCTGCCGTAAGTCCGGTCGCTCAGTTCACGAAAGTTACCTATAATGATTTCTATATCTATTCGAATTTAGGTCCTTTTCCTTACGTACCGAACGACCCTCTCGAGACAAACATTCCGAATCTCACTTTTACCGATGCCAATCCGAAGTTCGTCAACCCCAACACGACACCGCCGGATATGGATCTGCACCTGCAGGAAACCTCGCCCTGCATCGGCACAGGTTTTTCGGCAGTTGATCTGGGTGCTTTTGGTGGGTCTGGCGCCGATACGATACCGTTCATGGCATCCGGCGTTACCCTGACTTCCCAGTCAGGTTCAGGCTCGGTAACCGTCAACTGGTTGCCGAATAAGAGTTATAACGTGACAAACAGTGATCCGACCAAACGGGGCGGCTACAATGTTCATTACAGTTTGAACAAATCAGGGCCGCTGTATGACGCAAAAGCCACCGTCGCGAGCACCACGACGAGCGCCGTCCTCAGCGGCCTGACCACGACAGCGTCGCCACCGGCAACTCCGACCCTTGCCCTGACGGGCTTCGCAAGCAATACGCTGCTGTTGAGCTGGACCACGTCTACATCCGACACGAAATATATCGTGTACTATACCGATACGACTGCCGCGACCCCTGAACAGTCCAAGGAAGTTCCCGCACCTGTTACGTTTCCCTATGTGCTTAACGGTCTGGAGAATTTACACCACTATTCCGTAGAGGTCACGGCCGTTGCGCAGCCGATCTATCACTTCTCGGTTACCGTTTTCGATTATACGGTCGCAGGAGTAAATGGAGGGATACCGGGTGTGGCGCATGAAAGCAACTACTCTTCTGATATCAAACTCGCAATAGGTTCGGCCGTTGAAAGCGTCCGCTCCAATGCGCTCGATCCCGCAGATACGTATCCTGAAGCCGTCGATCCTTACCCCGCTCTTCCGAACAAAGGCTGTTTCATAGCCACAGCCGCATATGGTTCATATTCCGCGTCGGAGGTGCAGGCGTTGCGTGCGTTCCGGGACCGGTACCTCCTGACAAATGGGCCGGGAAAGGCCTTTGTCAGCTGGTACAATACGTATGGGCCGACGGGCGCGCAGTTCCTGAACGACCATCCGGAATGGAAGCCGCTCGTACGGGCAGCGCTGCTGCCGGCCGTCGGCGTGGCGATGTTCCTCATGCATACCTCGTCGCTGACCAAAGCGATAGTCCTGCTCATCGGCCTGTCCCTGGTCCTGATGCTCGTGAAAAATAAACTGACGTCGTCCGGAGGCATCCAGTGAAAAGGGCTCTCTCGGGGATGCTGCTCCTTCTGATCATGATGCCTCTTGTCGCGCAGTCCGCTGAGCAGGCTTTGGAGCGGCCTCATTGGTCCCTGGAACTGAAGGGCGGGGTCTTCATTCCTGCCATCGACAATTGGTCGACCTATTACGGCAGGCGTGATACCAGCGAGTTCGGAGGGTCGCTGGCGTATAAATTGGCGAGGCAGATCGAGATCGGCGTCGAGGGAATGTACATCAGGGACAAGGGGCAGGGATTTGCACCGATACATAATATTGCCACCGGTAACGTTATCTACGAACTGGCGCCTTTGAACGTGTTTTTGCTCGCCCGCGGAACTTTCGGCGAGAACCAATGGCTCATCCCTTATGTGGGCGGCGGTTGGACGCGAATGTATTACCGGGAAGAGGTCCAGTACCAGGGGATCGTGCGCGGTTCAACGGATGGATCCCATTGGCGGGCGGGGCTGCAGATCGTGCTGGACGGCGCGGACACCAGGGCAGCCGGCAATATGTACAAGGACTACGGCATCTTCCACACTTCGTTGTTCCTTGAGACCCGGTACACCCGTGCAATGATCACCGACCTTGCCGGCACATCCGTCAACCTCGGAGGGACCAGCTACCTCATGGGTCTTCTGTTCGAGTTCTGATAGCCGGCAGGCCTGACCGATCCCCGCACCCGGGACCTCATGTATTGCGGCCGCGTAACGGATTCTTGTCCCGTTTCGCGCATCAGCTCATATCATTGGATGCTCAAATAATAAAAGCCGCGAATCGATCCCGTCGCGGCTCTTGCTTTTCCCTTGAGTTGTCTCACATGATGGTTACCGGACCACCTGCCCGTCCCGGATCTCGATGGTCCTTCCTGCCCGCTTCGCATTATCCGTGTTGTGCGTGACCATCACGATGGTATGGCCTTCCCTATGCAGGTCCTGCAGCATGTCGAGGACGTGGTCGCCGGTCCTGGTATCGAGGTTGCCTGTTGGCTCGTCGGCAAGGATCACCGGGGGCTTGTTCACGATCGCCCGGGCGATGGCAACCCGCTCCTGCTCGCCGCCCGAGAGCTGGAACGGCAAACGGTGCGCCTTCGTGTCGAGCCCTACCTTCCGGAGCGCTTCCTGCGCCGCGTCCTTCGCCTTCCCGTTCATCCCCGGCTGCACCGTGAGCGGCAGCATGACATTCTCGACAGCAGTAAGATACGGGACCAGGTAGAAGGACTGGAACACAAAGCCCAGGTACTCGCGCCGGAAATCCGAGAGCTTGTTCGGACCCAGAGCGCCCAGGTCGATCCCATCCACGAAGACGACGCCCGAGGTCGGATGGCTCAAGCCCCCCACGAGGGACAGGAGCGTGCTCTTCCCGGAGCCCGACGGCCCCATGACGGCAACGAACTCGCCGCTCTCGATGCCGAGCGATACTTCCCGTACAGCGGGATACTCTTCCTCGCCGGCATGGAATGCCTTGGTCACGTTCTTCAGTTCAATGAATGCCATCTCAGCCTCTGTTTTGGATATTGAATGTATTTATAATGTTCTCAGCGCTTCTATCGGGTCAAGTCGTCCGGCGCGCACCGCCGGGTAGATGCTTGCCGCGAGCCCCACGATGATCGATGCGATGACCGCGCCCACGGCCATGGCCGGGTCGAAGACGAACTTCAGGTTATAGGCACTCATGAGGTACGGCGCGATGAACCGCGGACTGACCGTGCCGACCGCGTAGCCCGCGATCCCGGCAAGAAGGCTCACAAAGAACGCCTCGATCAGCAGCACCTGGATGATGTGGCCGGTCCGGAAGCCGATTGCCCGGAACAGGCCGATCTCCTGCACCCGCTCCTTCACCGACGCTGTCATGGCAAAGAAGATGATCATGCCCGCCACGATCAGCAGCAGCAGGGATATGCCGAGCGAAAAGCGGTGGAAGTAGTGCATGGCCTGCATCTTGAGCTCAACGGTCTCCTTCACCGCCACGACCTGCGCACCGGGGAGCACGCCGTTCACCTGCGCGACCATGTCCTCGATGGGGCAGCCGCCGCAGAGGGCCGCAAGCTCGATGAGGCTCACCGCGTTTCCCCTCCTGAACTGCGCCTGGACCGTCTTCAGGTCGGCAAAGATCAGCGCATCGTCCTGGGACCCGGTGTTGTCCAGCACGCCGGACACGCGGAACGTCCCTCCTCCCAGCGTCACCGCGTCGCCGGGCATAAGGCCCAGCTTCGCGGCCGCATCCTTCCCGACGAGCACCCCGGAGGGGCCGTCGGGCTTCATGCCCGCGGCGAGGCGCCACCACTTCTTCAGCTTGAACTCCGCAGGCAGATCCGCACCCGCCACCATCACCTTGGTGCCCTTCACCTCGGAGACCACCAGGAGCTTCGGCGCCACGGTGCTGATGTTCTCGTGGTTCTTGATGGTCTTGATCTTTCGTGCGTCCTCCAGCGTCAGCGACCGGCCGCCGGTGTTGATGGCCGAAACGGTCATTCCGCCGTAGGACAGCGGCAGGTCCTCCGTGGCCGGGAGCACCAGGATGTTCGCTCCGAACTCGTCGAGCGTGTGCATCACCTCTCGGTTCATCGCGTCACCCACCGAAGTGAGTGCGACGGCGGCGGCGATCCCCAGGGCCAGACCCGAAACCAGGAAGAAGGTACGCCCCTTCTTCCGGCGCAAATTGTTGACGGCGATATCGATCAGTTTCATGTTCCGTTCCTTGCCTGCCGGCCTGTCTGCATACATGACTGCCGGCATTCGTTAGAAGTACTTCGCGCCCTCTTCCAGGTCCTTTGCCTTCACGACCAGAGCCTTCCCGTCCTGGCTGTTCGTGAGCGGGATAGGGCTGCAGCCGCCGGTGATGTGACCCACATCGGTGGACTTGAAGCCCATGCCGCAGTTGTTGCAGACCATGGTCTCGCCGTCCTGCCGGTATCCGAGCTTCGCATGGTAGCAGCTCGTGCAGGAATCCAGCGCCACGCGGACCGTTCCGTCCGATGCCCTGAGTACGAAGAACTTGATGTCCGTGCCATTCGCATGGTAAACGAAGTAGCTCGCCATGCCGCCCTGGAGGGCGCTGAGCGGGACCTTCACCTCGCCTTTCTCAGCGTTCAGGGCCGTATACGGCATGCCCTTGTTGCCCTCGCGGGAGGCCTGCGCCTTCATCGGCCGGTCCATGGACCGGGCCCGGGAGGTGTTGCTGTAGACCATCCATCCTGTCACGACAAGCGCGATCGCCGCGCCGATGATGATCGACGCCTTCGGGTTCTTCTTCTCGCCGGTGAGGACCCGCGCCTTCTTCTGGTCGTGCATCCCGACCCCGGCTCCGCTCCCGCAGGACTTGCAGAACTTCGCATCACCCTTCATCTCCCCACCACACTTCGTGCATACCGCCATGACAGCCTCCTTAAATAAAATAGTGAAAAGCATCTCTAGAAAAAACTGACCGGTTTCGGCGCCTTCTTTATTACATCTCCGTGATCGTCCCATTCTGGTAACGGAGCGATTTTGCGATCTTGTTGTTCGACATGATGTCCACCTGGACATGGCAGCCGAAGTCGGTCACCCTTGTCTCTACGGGCCCATCGCCGTTCTGCATGCGCCAGTACGCGAGCGCAGCGTCGCGCGCCACGGTCCCCTGGCCGGACACCTGCTTGCCGCCAGCCTGGGGAGGACATCCCCGCTTCGAGGCACCCTTTGCCGGATCACAGCCCTGTTTCGCGGCGCCCGGTCCGCCTCCACCACAGCAGCCGCAGCCCGATGCAGGAAGCTGTTCCGTCAGGGACACCCTGACGTCTGCCCTCGCCGTCGAATCCTTCAGCCACCGGTTCAGCCGCATATTGGCATCGGCGGGACCAGAGGCCCCGGACGTGACTTTCTCGTCAATGAACTTCCGTATGACAAGGCGCCGCTCCAGCCCCTTCCGGAAGGCTGCCATGCTGCCGTATCGCTCGGTCACCTTTGCCTCAAAACCCTTCTCGTCCAGACCCGAAGCTGCCCGCATGTCCTGGATAGCCGTCTGTACTTCCTCGTCCGACACCCGGAGCCCCGTCTTCCTCGCTTCCTGAAGAGCGATGCGCTCAGTTATGAGCTCAGACAGCGCCGCGTACCGCATCTGCCCCAGCGTTTCGGCCGGAACCTCGGCGCCCTTCCCCTCCGGCCGGACCAGGTTGTCCAGTTCTGCC
>JAAXXJ010000443.1 GCA_013334545.1 Nitrospirota bacterium
GCCGAAGAAATGGATGTCCCCTGCCTCATCGCGGCTGTAGGTCTCGGACTTGGCGTTGTCGTGCAGGAGACAGGCGAAGCGGAGAGCGGCTTTACGGGTCACGAACTGTTCGAGCCCTTCGTCGAGATGCGCGAGGACCGTACCGGCATGTCCTGGCGATAGGTTGGGAACGTTCTCCATGACGCTGTCCACGTACTCTGCTGTCTTAAGGGAGTGCGTGAAGATATCATAGAGATGGTGTTTACCGGGAGCAAAGTCCTTGAGCGGCTCCAATTCAGGCAGGAGCATGATGAGCAGGCCGAGTGACTCCATGAGCAGAAGATGCCGGCCTGCGCCCTTGACCGAGAGTATCTGAAAGAACTCGTCCCGGATGCGCTCCGGTGACGGCCGGGTGATAAGGTCTGCATGGGCCCTGATCTGCTCCGCGGTCGTTTGTTCGATGCTAAAGCCAAGGGTCGCCGCGAACCGTACGGCACGGAGGAGCCGGAGCGGATCGTCGTCGAGCACCTTCGGGTCTGCGACCCGGACCAGTTTCTGACGGACATCCCCCCTGCCGTCGAAGAGGTCGATGAGCCCGTCCAGCGATCCCTGCGCGAGGAACACCTTGAGGTCGATGGCCATGGCATTGACCGTGAAATCCCGCCGCGCCAGGTCTGCGTGCAGGTCCGGCCCTTCGAAGTTCGTGAAGTCGAACTGGATCGCCCCGTCCGCTTCGCGCTTCATCACCCGCGTGGCCTTCCGTTCCTCGTCGAGGAAGAAAAAGCTCCCGCCGATGAGATCAGCGAACGTGCGCGCCACATCCTCAGAGCCGGACGGCATCACGAGGTCGATGTCCTTGATGTTCAGGGCCCCGCTCAGCAGGTCACGGATGGAGCCGCCGACAAGATAGATCGGCCGGGGAGTGAGTGCGGCAAGCCGGGCAAGATATGCTCCGATCAGATCGTACATGGGGGGCCTTCGGGATGGAGGCGCAGCGCCGTCATCGGCTTCTTCCCGTCTGGAGCGTTCTTTAGCTATTTGCCTGCCATGGTCTTCCGGTAGCAGTCGACCTTGCGGATGGAGTCAAAATCCGGGTCGTTCTTCAGAGCGACCCAGTCGCGATAGCCATCGGCGACCGCGATGTCCAGCCAGACGCAGGCAGAATCGATCTTCTTCGTGCGTGCATAGATGCCCGCCTTCTGGTACGATGCGGCGGCATGGTTCGAATCGATCTTGAGCACCTTGTCGAAGGTCTCCAATGCCTTTTCATCCTGATGTTTGGCCTTATAGGACATCCCCATGCTGTATAGCGCCCCGACATTGTTCGGTTCGAGCTCGAGGAGCTTCGTGAGGTCCGCGATGGCCCTGTCATGGTCGCCTGCTTCCTGGAAGGCCCTGCTCCTGCCGGCATATGCCGCGGTGCTGTTGGGATTCAGCTTGATCACCATGCTGAAATCGTCCTGCGCCCGCGCGTACTGCTTCCGGTTCAGGTAAACACCGCCCCGGCTCAGGGCGGCCTCCTGATTCTTATCGTCCAGCTCGAGCGCATTGCTGAAATCGTCGATGGCGCGGTCCTGATCGTTCAGGCCCAGAAAGGCCATGCCCCTGCTGATGAAGATCCGTGCCACGTCCTCCATCGGGATCTCGCCCTTGTTGGTCCGGATCGCCCGGGTGTAATACTCAACCGCATCAACGTATAGCTTGTTGCCGGCATACTCTGACGCTTTTTGCCAGTATTGTTTCGGGCCCGTGACCGCATCGGCAGACAAGGCGCCGCCGGGCAACGTTGCCATGATGCCGCTGAGGACAAAGCACCAGACCATCATTCGTCGTACCATCGTTCCACCGCCTTTCCTGAAGGGGGTTCCTGGGTAAATGCATTGAAGCTCCCTGCAGCAAGCTGCAGGGAATCTTCGATCCTCACGGTAGTCTTTTATTCTCATCGCTCGCTGACCCCGCAGTAAGCTGCGGGGAATGCGCTCGCTCCTGGATTCCTGCCGCGTCATTCATCTGCCTCCTTTTCCGCAGTTTCCTCGCCGGTGATCCGGCGTATGTTCTGAAGCCGTTTCCGACGCTCCTCCCGGGCGATGTACCAGTCCTGGACCAGCGTTTCGATCAGGCCGATCAACAGTTCCGCCTCACCGGGATCGATGTCCTGGACCTCGGCACCTTCTGCCTCCATGCGGGCACCGATCATACCGCTCCTCCGGACGGACTCGATGGCCTCCCAGGTGAGCGGGTCCGCCGTGCCCTTGATCTGGCGAAGCTCGTCGTTCAGGCTTCCCGGCTGCACACGCCAGTAGTCCCTCAGCATCG
>JAAXXJ010000444.1 GCA_013334545.1 Nitrospirota bacterium
GTCCACGACCGGGATGATCGCGCCGCGGAGGTTGATCACGCCCTCAATGAACCGCGGCATGTGCGGGAGCGGCGTGATCTTGAGCGGCCGGAGGGCCTCGGTGATAACGCCGATGTCGAGGCCGAACTCCTCCTGCCCAACCTGGAACGTCACGATCTGGGCAGTCTTCTCAGCGATGACGGTCTTCTTGTCCTTTTTTTTGTTTTGTAGCATGGTTCATAACACCATAGGTCGTTCGCATTGCGAATGAACACCGTGCACATGCGCACTCGCAGCGCGATAACGGGTTTCACCGCTCGTAATCCGATCTAGGTCGTGAAACGATCGATCTCCCTCTTCAGCACCCCGGACTGCGCCGTCAGGACGTCTACAGCGCTGTTCAGTCGCGCCGCCAGCGCCGCGTTCTCCCACGCCGTCGATTTGATCCGCTCGATGGCCTTCACGATGAGATCACTGCCGGTCCGGACCTCGCTCGCCGCCCGGTTCATCAGGCCGACCTTGGCGCCCATATTCTCGACAGCGACGGTGATGTTCTTGCTGGCCTTGACCTGCTCGGCGGTCGCCGTCCGCACGAACCGCGTGATGTCCCGCATCTTCTCGGCAGCGCGCACGATCTGCTCGCTGCCGGCCCGCTGCTCCGTCGTGGACCGCGCGATCTGGTGCGCCATCTCGTTGATCCGGTCCACGGCCTCGTTCACCTGTCCCATGCCGGTGACCTGCTCGGCCGCGGCCTTGCTGATGCTGCGGCTCATCTCACGCGACTGTTCGGCCCGGTCCACGATCTTCTGAAGGGCGTCCCCCGCCTCTTGCGCGAGCCGGGTCCCCCCTTCAGCCATGAGGACCCCGTTCCGTATGACCTCCACCGCCTCCCGCGAATCCTCCTGCACCGACGCTATGAGCGCCCCGATCTCCTGGGTCGATGCAGCGGTGCGGTTCGCCAGCTCCCGGATCTGCGCGGCGACCACCGCAAAGCCCTTGCCGTGCTCGCCCGCCTGTGCAGCTAGGATAGCGGCGTTCAGGGCAAGGAGGCCGGTCTGGTCGGTGATGTCCTCAATGACGGTCAGGATGCCTCCGATGTTCTCAGCGCGCCCGCCTAGCCGGTTGATGACATCGGCGGACCGCCTCGATTCGTCCTCGATGCGGTGCATCCCCTCGATCGTCTTCTCGATGGAGCGCATGCCAAGGTCTCGGGCGTCGGCGGTGACCGCCTCGGCGAGCTCGGTAGACTGCTTCGCGCGGGCCTCCACCTCCCGGACCGACGCGCTGATCGTGCTGGTCGAGGCTGCGGTCTCATCGGCCGCCGTCGACAGCGTCTCGACATTCCCGGCGATCTGGCGGACCGCGGCCGACATCTGCGATATGGCCGTTGAAGTCTCCTCAATAGAGGAAGAAAGGTCGGTCATGAGGCGCGCGACCTCATCGATGGATGCCGCGGTCTCGATCACGGCGGAGGATGTCTGCTCGGAGGTCTCGTTCAGGTCCTCAACGTTCCCTACGATCTCCTTCAGGGAGAAGTGCATCTCATTCACCGACGACGATGCCTCTTCGACGGACTCGGACTGCACCCGGCTCGCGGTAGCGATGTTGGCCGCGACGCCCGCCACCTCGCCAGACACCGTTTCGAGCTTTCCGGAGGACTCCCGTACGCTGCCGACCATCTCCTTGAGACCGATTACCATCCGGTTGAGCCCGCGCCCGAGATTGCCGATCTCGTCGACGGTGCTTACCCGAACGTTCTGCGTCAGGTCGCCCGCCGCGATGCTGGTCGCCACGGCCTCGGCCGCGGCGGTCGGTGCCGCGATCATCCGGCGGGCCATAAAATACACGAGGGTAGATATCGACAGCACGATGATGAGACTCGTCGCTGCCAGTAGCAGCACGATCTTCGCTGCATTGGCCCTGACCTCGCCCCGGGAGAAGGCAAGGTGAATGGCCGCAAGCTTCGTCCCTCCCAACGAAACGTCCACGGACGCTTCGATGGGATCCAGCTCCTGACGAACCGCTGCCAGCAGCCGCTTCACATCCCCGCTCTTCTCCGCGGCGAGTACCTTCTTCACGCCAGGGTCCTCGGTGTTAAAGCTGGCGTGCGCGCTGGTGAGTGGAGCGCCGTCCGTTCCGGTGAACACGATGGCCAGAATGTCCTTCCCCTGGACCACGTCCCCCACCAGGAGGTTCAGCCCCAGGATGTCGCTTGACGCCAGGTGGTCAAGCGCCGCCTTGGCCAGGACCGCGCCGATCTCCCGGCCGCGGGCCTCGAGGGAACGCTCCTGGTAGGCGAGCATCATACAACAGCTG
>JAAXXJ010000445.1 GCA_013334545.1 Nitrospirota bacterium
TGCTGATTCAGGAAGGCATTGGATTGTAACCGGGTTCATTAAAAGTCCGAAAGTTATTTGCATTTTTACTTCTTTGGGGCTTTTTCGTGTTCCTTGTTTTACTTTGTGGCATTATAGAAATCATCGTGTTCTTTCCGAGAGGCGGGATCCCCCATGACGGATTTCCTGCTCACGCCTGAACCCTTCGAAGCCGTCGCCACACGTGAGGTCCCCCTGCGCGCCACCGCCGACGCTTGGCTCGCCCCTGTCCAAAGCGCTACTCCAAAGAAAGCGCCGCCCTCGGCACCCTGTTCTCGCTCAACACCGCAGCGCGCAGGCGGTTCAACGCGTCCTCGATGACGCCCCGGTACTACTATCGCGATGAGCAGGAGAGCCTGCCGTCGAGTCTGCAGCGGCCGGTGAAGATCGAGAACTGCGCCTACAATGCGGTGTCGGACAGTTATCCGCCGGAGGTGATCGCGGCGAACGGTTCGCGGTTCTACAACGACGCCGACAGCAACACCTGGAGTCGACAACTTCGCCCGTGGCGGAGTAACTACTTTTCGTTCATGCCGTCCAATAGTCAGTTTTTCCTGGTGTGGGCGGATGGGAAGACGGGCCAGCGCAATTACTATGCAACGGTGGGAGTGCGGGGCGGCGATGTTCGCCCAAAACTGTTGACTCACAATTAAATGTTACCGAAGAGGGTCACCGGATCGGCGACTCATTGTAACTATTATAGCAGAGTCGGAAGATGTTTTTAAGCTTTGCTTCCATGGCCTTTTTGAGCATGAACGGGTTGAGGTTCTCAAATTGTTTCCTGAGAGCGCCTTTGATGGACGCAGGGACATAGGGAGAATCGAGGATTCTCTGGTAGGGCGTTTTGGGCGAGTCATGGTGCTTGAGGTTCTTTGACCCTATCCGCTCTTTTGCAATAAGCTTTACGGAAGGGCAGAAGAAATTGTGAAAGAGCCTCCATTCATTCCGGTAGAGGTCATTGAGGAGGGTGACAAGGGAAGGATCGTCGAAGCGTTCGTATCCTAGCCACTGCCGTACATGGGTCCAATTCTTCTGCTCGATGTGGGCATTGTCGTCTTTGTGATAGCTCCGCGAGCGGGTAAAGGCAACCGGCTTTGGCCTCTCCGTAAAGTGCCGCATGAGATGGTGGTTCAGGAACTCGGAACCGTTATCGCAATCGAACCCGAGCAGCGGAAAGGGGAGTGATTGTTCCACATCCTTGATCTGTTCCAGTACGCCCCGTTCGCCCTTTCCCCAGACGGCCCGCTGTTCCGTCCAGCTCGTCGCGATGTCCACAAAATCGATGGTATTGATGTACATCCCTGCAGTCGTATCTCCGCAGTGAGCAACCGTATCAGCTTCGAGAAAACCGGGACGGGCTTCGTCCCACTGATTGGTGGTGATGGGTATCTGTTTTCGCAAGAGCGTCCCCGGTTTGGTGGTCGATCTCCCACGTCTCTTGTAGTCGGTGCGAATCGGTGTGAGGAGCCTGTCGATCGTGGCAGGGGATATCCGCTTCAGGGCCTTGATGACTTCTATGGAAAGGGGTTCGAAGTACCCGGCATAGCCGGGGAGCCAGAGGGGCAGGATTGCTTTCAGCCGTTTTGAGCACGGGAGATTAGCAGCCAGCCATATACGCTTCAGTGGATTCAGGATGGCTTCGCTGTGATACAGAGGCCTTCTTCCCCTCTTCTTCGGTTTGGGCTTCGTGAAGCGCTTGAAGCCCCGCAGCAATCGTATAGCGTACTTTCGATGATACCCGCAGGTCGCGCAGAATTCATCGAGGATGCGCGTCTTCTCCTTTCGGGACGCCCGCTTGTACCGTAAAAAGACTGCCTCTGCATATTCCCTCTTCGATCGCGGACTCATAATACACCCTCCTTTCCAGGACTGTGTGTTAGGTAATACTAATTATGAGTCAACGATCGCTCTTTAGATCTCCTTTCGGTTACATTTTTTGTGAGGCAATTCGCTCCCGATGGGTTGCTCCTTAGTCAGCGCTTAAGCTCTCTGCTTTAGCTCGATTCTCTCGCTTCGCCGTTGTTTTTGAGAAAGGAGGTGGTGGAAATCCGGCGTCTTGGCAAGATCATATTATTGTTTCTGCTGAGTCATTAAAGGAGGGTTCTTATGAGTCCCCGATCCAAGAGAGAATACCTGGAAGCGGTCCATGTACGCTATAAGAAAGCATCGCGTAAGGGCAAGAGTCTCATCCTGGATGAGTTCTGTGCCATTTCTGGCTATCACCGCAAGCATGCCATTCGACAGCTCCGTGGGTTCAAGCGTTTTACCCAACCCC
>JAAXXJ010000446.1 GCA_013334545.1 Nitrospirota bacterium
CTGGATTGCCTGTCGGCGACGCTTTTCCAGCTGTTGCGCGGTACCCTGAGGTCTCATGAATCATACTATAGCACAGATGACGCTGATTTTCCATTATTTATGCAAACGTCAATAATAACGACAGAATCAAGTCTGAAGCGAAGATGTTCCTGATTTTAGGAAAAGTCCAACAGTATGGACCTGACCCAAGAAGTTCCTCTTGACATTGCAGCTCACTGCAGCACGCTGCAGGGAATGCGCTCGCTCCTGGATGCAACAAACCCCTACTCCTTAATCTTCATCAGCACATCGGCGTTCACGCCGGTCAGATCGAGATTGTCCTTCCGCTCGACCATATGCACTTCCCAGAAGATCATCTTGATCGCCACATTCCCTGCCTTCCCCTCAAGGACCATTTCCTCCTGCGGGACGTTCGGCTGCGAGCCGGGTGAGGTCTGGCGCTTGCGGAGCTTCCGCGCGAACGTCATCAGGTCCAGGGTCCCGAGCACCTGTTCATCCCGGACGACGATCAATTGAGCGGCGCTCGTCTTCAAGGTGACCGCGTACTTCTTCCCTTCGATGTCCATGCTGCAGGTCTGGCTGGAGCCGTCGTCCCTGCAGAGGTCCTGGTAGCCGCTATACTGCTTGAACCGCAGGAAGTAGTCATACCCGCTGACCCGCCGGATGCCCTGTTTCTTCGCGTAGAAGGAGAAGTGCTGCTGATGGCCCTGCTTCCCCTCTGCGTCATACGTGGGGATATAGGACAGGCCCATGAGGTCCATCATCTTCTGCGGCCGGTCCTTTGCATTCGTGGAGGCAAGGTCCTGCGTGAACAGGCCCTGCAGACGGCTCATGCCGTGCCGTTCATGGAGATACTGGACAACGGCGCTGATGGCCGCTTGTTCCTCATGGGACACCAGCTTCGTCGCCTTTGCGGCCTTCCCGTTGATCAGCAGACCGTCCTTCTCCAGCAGCAGCACGAGCCTCTTGAACTGGCTTCGCTCCGAAACGCCGGCCGCGCTCCAGGGGCCCACGGCGGAGAGGAGGGCGGCCAGGCAGAGGGTCACCGGGATGATCTTGATGCTCTTGGTCCTGCTGAACAGAAGGTACCCGCAGATGCCGGCAAGCAGGAACGCCGCCAGAATGCCGAAATACCGGATCTCCGTAACGCCGTATTCGGATACGCGGCGCCATACGGACAGAAACAGGACAACGGTCTGGGGCAGGATGAAGATGCAGAGCCAGTTGAGGTACGTCTTGATCCAGGTGTTGCCTTCCCGGTCCTTCAGCGGATGGATCAGGACCACGGACAGGAGGCCGACAGCCGAGAACCCCAGGATGTAGCCCGCCACGCCGCCCTTGGGCCAGCTTGTCTGGAGGATGATCTTGCCGGTGTACAGGTAGAGGATGAGCATGTACACCAGCACCAGCGGGACCACGATGTAGCGGTTGAATATCTCCATCCCTTTCGAATACGCTTCGGGAGCGTCGAGCTGGTCGAGGTCCCGGGGGATGGCCGCGAGGAAGACGCAGGGCCAGAGGAGGCACGAGCTGATGATCCACAGGCGGCTGTACAGTTTTTGGGGGAAACTGACCCCCAGGAGGTAGTCCATTCCGGCCAGGGCCAGGCCGATCCCCGCCATCAAGGCGATGGACGCCAGGCCGGCGACGCTTGCTCCGACGACCAGGGACTTGTTGTACCGCCAGAACGCGTCGACGCCTCCTGCGCGGGCATAGGGCGCGAAGGACAGGAAGCAGAGGAAGGCCAGAAAGAAGGCCGCGGTCCTGATCGCGTCCGAGCCCCGCTCCGGGGACTTGAGGAAAAAGTAATGGACGGCGAGGAAGAGCACTGCCAGGAGCGGAGAGAGCTGCCGCAGCTTTTCCGGCACTGCGCGGCCTTCGGAGAATAGCGCGAGAGACAGCAGGAGGGGAAAACCAAGGACCGCTGTCACGAGAAGCTCCTCGATGACGGTGCTCTTCGAGGCGAGGGAGTTCAGTGCAAGGGCCAGCAGCGTCACGATCACCGAATCCGTGACCGCCAGCGGGAAACGCCGGGTGGTCGCGACCATGTTCTGCCACAGTTCCTGTATGCTGATCTTCATAGCATTAGCACCGTATCTGGCCAGACTTACAAGGACCCCGGAGGGTCAGGTAGTGAATGTTGCAATGTTCCCCTACGCTGCTTTCCTCGTCACAACCTTGGTGTTCTCCCAGACATGTCAGTTCCGCGTTCAACGTCCGGCGTTCGAAGATTTCAATACGAGAATACCGGATTTTGGTACAAGGAGCAAGGGACATGGTGATCCGACCGG
>JAAXXJ010000447.1 GCA_013334545.1 Nitrospirota bacterium
GCATGATCTCCTCAAATACATGATCGAGAAAGGCGCCTCGGACCTGCATATCAGCACGGGCATTCCTCCTTCGATCCGTGTCGACGGCAAGATGAAGCCGATCCCGGGTCTCGAGCCCCTCGGCGCAAACCAGACGAAAGACCTCTGCTACAGCATCCTGACCGACGCCCAGAAGCACAAGTTCGAAGAGAACAACGAGCTCGACCTTTCCTTCGGCGTCAAGAACCTCTCCCGCTTCCGCGCTAATATCTTCGTGCAACGCGGCGCCGTCGCCGCGGCGATCAGGACCATCCCATTCAAGATCAGGACCTTTCAGGAACTTGGCCTGCCCGAGATCGTCTCAGACCTCTGCAAGAAGCCCCGGGGGCTGATCCTGGTCACAGGTCCTACAGGAAGCGGCAAATCCACCACCCTTGCGTCGATGGTCGACAAGATCAATACGGAGCGCCAGGAGCACATCATCACTATCGAGGACCCCATTGAGTACCTCCACCCTCACAAAAAATGTCTGGTCAACCAACGAGAGGTGAACGCCGATACGAAGTCGTTCAAGGACGCGCTGAAATACATCTTGCGTCAGGACCCTGACGTCGTGCTCATCGGTGAAATGCGCGATCTGGAGACCATCGAAGCCGCCCTTACGATCGCGGAGACCGGGCATCTCACCTTTGCGACGCTGCATACCAACTCTGCGGCACAGACCATGAACCGCATCATTGACGTCTTTCCGCCTCACCAGCAATCACAGGTCAGGGCGCAGCTGTCATTCGTGCTTGAAGGGGTCGTATCCCAGCAGCTCATACCGAAGCTCGGCGGCGGCCGGATCATGGCGATGGAGGTCATGATCCCGAACGCCGCGATACGGAACCTGATCCGCGAGGATAAGATACACCAGATATACTCGATCATGCAGACGGGCCAGACGAAGTTCGGCATGCAGACGCTGAACCAATCTTTGTATGATCTGTTCGTTAAAAAACAAATTTCCTATGACGATACCGTCGGCCGATCGTCCAACCCCGATGAACTGATCCAGATGCTCAGCCGTTCAGGGCTTGCTTCAGCCCAGACAACGCCGAAGGATTACCGGTAGCCATCAAGGTGTGCAGTGGAGCTCCGGGTACTTTCAATCAACCCGAACAGGATGAGGTGAACCATGGCAACAACTGTTTTTCTATGGGAAGGGAAATCACGGCAGGGGAACGTTCAGAAGGGAGAGATCTCGGCTAATAATAAAGAAGAGGTCATGACCCTCCTGCGCAAGCAGAACATCACCCCCGTCAATGTCACCGCTAAACCCAGGGAAATAAAGCTGAGCTTTGGACAGCCGAAGGTCACCGATAAGGACATTGTCATTCTCACCCGCCAACTCGCGACCATGATCGATGCGGGACTGCCTCTTGTTCAGTGCCTGGAGATCCTGGGGTCTCAAACGGAGAACACGACTCTGGCCAAGGTCGTTGTCCAGGTTCGCAGCGACGTAGAAAGCGGAGCGACTTTCGCCGATGCTCTGAAAAAGCACCCGAAAGTGTTCGACAACTTGTATGTGAACATGGTGGCCGCCGGCGAGGCAGGCGGTATTCTCGACACGATCCTGGGAAGGCTCGCCGCCTACATGGAGAAGTTCGCCAAGATCAAAAGACAGATAAAATCGGCCATGATCTATCCTTCGGTGATCCTTTTCGTGGCGGTCGCTGTCGTGGCCCTCCTGCTGGTCGTCGTGGTTCCCATGCTCGCCACGATGTTCAAGGAGGCTGGCCAGGCGCTGCCCTTGCCGACCAGAATCGTGATTGCCGTGAGTGATTTTCTCAAAAGCTGGGGCGGACTGATCCTGCTCGTGTCCATTGTCGGGAGCATAATCGGCATCAAAAGATGGAGAAAGACAGATAACGGCATGCGCACGACCGACCGCATTGCCATGAAAATCCCCGTCATGGGGTCGCTGATTATCAGGGTTTCGGTTGCGAAGTTCACCCGGACGCTGGGAACGCTCATGACCAGCGGCGTGCCGATCCTGGAAGGCCTCATCATCGTGGCCAAGACGGCGGGGAACAAGATCGTCGAAGAAGCGATCATGCAGACACGGCAGAGCGTGAGCGAAGGTAAGACGCTGGCAGAACCTCTCACAAAGGCAAAGGTCTTCCCGGCCATGGTTACCCAGATGATATCCGTCGGCGAGGCTACCGGCGCCCTGGACAACATGCTCAACAAGATAGCGGACTTCTACGATGAAGAGGTGGACTCGGCCGTGGCGGCCCTCACGTCCATGCTGGAACCGATGCTCAT
>JAAXXJ010000129.1 GCA_013334545.1 Nitrospirota bacterium
CGGCTCCCCCCTGTCCGGCCGGAAGAAGCCCGGCCTGATCGCGCGGGTGCGCGAGGCCCTTGACCGGGCGCGTCAGGACGCACAGGTGAAGGCGGTGGTGCTCCGCGTGAACAGCCCCGGCGGCGGCGTCACGGCGTCCGACATCCTGTACCACGAGCTCAAGACGTTCAAACAGGAGACGGGCGTGACGCTCGTGGCGCATATCATGGATGTGGGAGCTTCGGGCGCCTATTACGCGGCGCTGGCCGCAGACGCCATCACCGCGCAGCCCACGAGCGTGACCGGCAGCATCGGCGTCATCATGTACCGTGTCGACGCTACGGGCCTGATGCAGAAGGTGGGGATCCAGACCGTGGAGATCGTGTCGGCCGACAAGAAGGGCATCGGTTCGCCCTTCCGGCCCCTCTCGGACGACGAGCGGAAGATCTTTCAGGGGTTCATCGATTCGCTCTACGGCCGTTTCACCGGCCTTGTCGCCGAGGAGCGGAGGATGACGCCGGACGCGGTGAAAAAGGTGGCGGACGGAAGGATCTTTACGAGCCGGGAGGCGCAGGCGGGCGGGCTCATCGACGGGATCGGGTACCTGGAGGACGCCATCGAGCTGGCGAAGAAGAAGGCAGGCCTGCCGGAGGCTAGGGTGGTAACCTATTTCCGTCCGGGCGAATACCGGGACAATATCTATTCCATGAACCTGATCAACATCGACCTGGGGGACCTTGCGGACCCGGGAGCGAAGTTCCTGTATCTGTGGTGGCCGTAAACAGGACCTGATGACACGATATATCATCCTGGCGACAGATAGGTCACTCACGCTTGGCATTCATTTTGCTGAAGCCGCTAACACCAAATTTCCAGTGTTCATGGGGCGGTTTCCGTCCCGTCAATAATTGGTTATAAACACCGCACAATGATCAATCGCAAGAACAAGAAAGCAGCCTTTCTTCTGCTGACGACAGTCCTCGCAGCGGCGTGTTCCCAGGCCTGTTCCGTGACGCGCCACAATGCTGTTCCTCCGGGACTGGAGACCAGGGCCGAGATTTCCGGTTTCACGGGTGCGATCCGTTACTATCCTCGGGACCTTCGCGACCTCGCACTCTTTGAGCAGGACTTCCTGGATTCCTTGATGCGGGAAAAGGCCTATCTCGATACGCAAGAAAATCATGGCACTCTTCCGCCTGCCGCCTATCTTGCCATTTCGGGCGGGGGTGACAACGGTGCATTCGGCGCCGGTTTTCTGAACGGATGGACGAAGTCGGGCACGCGGCCTTCGTTCAAGCTCGTGACCGGAGTCAGCACCGGAGCGCTGATCGCGCCGTTTGCTTTCCTGGGCCCATCATATGATGACAAGCTCAAGGAGCTATACACCACCATCTCGGGACGCGACGTCGCTTCGAAACGCACGATCCTCTCGGCGCTGTTCAAGGACGCCAGGTCCGATAACGAACCCTTGTGGAATCTGGTTAAAAAACACATAACTCAGGACATGCTCGCGGCAATCGCTGCGGAGCATGCAAAAGGGAGAATTCTGCTCATCGGAACAGCGAACCTGGACGCCCTCCGGCCGGTCATTTGGAATCTGACCAAGATCGCGGCAAGCGGAAACCCCCGGGCATTGGAGCTGGTCCACACGCTCCTGATCGCATCGGCCGCCATCCCTGGCGAGTTTCCTCCGGTGATGGTCGACGTGAACATAAATGACAAGAAATACCAGGAAATGCACGTCGATGGCGGCGCCGTAGCTCAGGTTTTCATCTACCCGCCCGCCATGAGGCTCGGCGAGTTATCGAAAGAACATGCCATCGAACGTCAACGCACGCTCTACATCATCCGGAACGCCCGACTGGACCCCGAGTGGGCGCAAGTAGAACGGCGTACGTTGCCTATCGCCCTTCGGGCTATCAGCAGCCTGGTCGAGTATCAGGGCATCGGCGATCTGTACCGGATTTATACGACCGCGCGACGGGACGGTGTGGGGTATAACCTCGCATTCATCCCGGAAACATTCAATACGCCGCACACGACAGACTTCGACACGGCCTACATGCGACAGCTTTTCGACTTTGGCCATCGCTTGGCAGAGGAAGGATACCCTTGGCACAAAGAGCCGCCTGTTCTGTTCAGGGGGAATTAAGCCATTCCTAGCGGACCATCATACTTCTTTGAGTCACGTATCTGTCCAAAACTACCAACCAGCGAGTCGAGTCCGACGCGCAAAAGTCGCGCGTCCCACCCGAGCAATAGACCTGCGCAGGGTATACAGTTTAAGTCATAATAAGCATGGAGGCAGGAGGATATGAAATCACAGAAAGCAATCGATGGGATTCTCATGAGTTACTCATTTGTATCATTACACTCAATAGGATTCTGCGGTATAGCTGTCGGAAAGTCACCGGTGGATGATGTGGCCATAAAGGGGTACGATACCTTCGCTATTTCAAGGCCGGCAAGGCGCTCAAAGGCAAGGAGTCATTTACCTTCCCGTGGCATGGCATGACCTGGTATTTCTTATCCAAAGAGAACAGGGATCTGTTTGCGGCCAGTCCGGAGAAATACGCTCCGCAATATGATGGTTATTGTGCCTGGGCCATGACGGAGGTACGGAAGCCATTACCGATCCTGAAGTCTGGAAGATCGTTGACGGGACGCTTTACCTGAATCCAGGAGCGAGCGCATAGCGAGCGATTAGGATAAACACTTACCCTGAGGATCGAAGCTCCATGCCTCTAGCAGTAGGGAGCTTAAATCCAGGAGCGAGCGCATTTCCCGTAGCTTGCTGCGGGGTTAGCGAGCGATTAGGATAAATATTTACCCTGAGGATTGATCGCGTGACGTTCAAACCATCTAGGAGGCGAACGGGATCCGCAGGTGTTCCTCCGGGATAGATACTCCTTGAATAGGATAGGCCATTGTGTTAAATTTGACACAGTTTTTCAGGGGGGCTGATCATGAAGAAAGGGCTTCTGCTGGCAGCCGCAGCGTTCATGTTGTTCAGCACTGCGGCACCTGCTGCTGAGACCGCGTCATCCCGGGACTACCGCGCCGCGGAAAGGCTCTTCGCTGCCGAACAATATCAGGAAGCCCTTGCACTCTATAAAAAAACGCTCTCTTCCCCGCCGGCAAACCTTTCCGCCGGCGTCATCAACAGCAGGATCGGCGACACCTACTTCCGCCTGGCGGACTATCGGAACGCCCTGGACGCGTACCGCAAGGCGATCAAGGACCAGCGGCCTGCGGACCGTCCGCAGACGCAGTACTGGATCGGCTTCTGCTGCTTCCTCGTCGGCCGCGATGCCGAGGCAGTGGACGAGTTCCTGAAGATCCCGGCCCTGTATCCGGACGCCAAAGCGTGGGGTTCCACGGCATACTACTGGGCCGGCAGGGCCAGCGAGCGCATGGGAAAAAAGGAACTGGCGGCAGAGTATTACCGGAAGGCAGGCGGCGGCAAGTCCACGCAGGGTAAGTTCGCGCAGAAGAAAGCGGAGGCGGTGAAGGGAACAGGCACTAATTCTCAAGCGCCAAATTCTAAGTAAATTGAAACTCGTCATGTCAACGCTGATCGGCAGGAATAATTTTACCGCGAAGCAAAGAACGCGAAGAAAACCGCGAGATTAATCCTGAAGCACTAAAACCTTCGCGACCTTCGCGCCTTGGCGGTTCAAATGTCTTGGTTGTTCGGCTTGTCCGGGTCACGATTTGTGATTTGAGATTTGGGAGTTTGCTTATAACGATGCTCAAAGAACTGAACATCAAGAACTTCGCGATCATCGACCAGCTCCGGGTGGAGTTCCGGCCGGGGCTGAACGTGTTCACCGGCGAGACCGGCGCGGGCAAGTCGATCGTCGTGGACGCCCTGAACCTGGCTCTGGGCGAGCGGGCGAGCGGCGACCTTATCCGCACGGGGAGCGACGAGGCGGTGGTGGAGGCAGCCTTTGATCTGAACGGATCGGGCGCCCGGGCCGTGACCGGCATCCTCGCGGAGCAGGGGATCGGCATGGAGAAGGGCGAGGACCTTATCATCCGGCGGGTCATCTCCTCGTCGGGGAAGAACAAGATCTACATCAACGGGAGCCTGGCGAATCTTGCCACGCTGGCGGCGGTCGGCCGGCATCTTGCCGACATCCACGGGCAGCATGAGCATCAGTCCCTCCTTGCCCCCGACCAGCAGATGGAGATGCTCGATTCCTTTGGAGGCCTGCACGGGATACGCGCCGAGGTGGCGGAAGCCTACGGAAAACTGATGGGCGTCAGGAAAAAGCTGGCGGAGCTCGAAACCGGCGAACGCGACCGCGCCCAGCGAGAGGACCTGCTTCGTTACCAGAAGAACGAGATCGAGGCCGCACAGCTCAAGGAAGGCGAGGACGAAGAACTGGCCAATGAGCAGCGGGTGATTGCCAATGCCGAGAAGCTGGCAGGCCTTGCCCGGGCCGCGGACGAGGCGCTGTATACGGGCGACGGGTCCGTGCTCTCGGGCCTGAAACGGGCCGTCACCAGCGTGCGGGAGATCGCGGCCATCGACGGGAAACTCGGTCCGGTGCTTGAACTCCTGGAGTCGGGGCGCGCGCAGATCGACGAGGCGGCGCGGGACCTGTCGTCCTATGCCGAACGGGTGGAGTTCGATCCCCAGCGCCTGGAGTCGATCGGCGACCGCCTCGACCTGATCCAGAAGCTCAAGAAGAAATACGGAAGCTCCATTCGGGAGATCAATGACTTCGGCGCGCGGGCCGCGGCAGGCCTTGCACGGATGGAACAGAGCACCGAGGAGATCGAGAAACTGAAATCGGAGATCCAGGCGGTCAAGTTCGGTCTGACGGGAAAAGTGAACGAGCTGACACAGAAACGATCAGCCGCCGCGCGGGATCTCGAGAAGAAGGTCGAGGCGGAGCTGGGGCATCTCGGTATGAAACGGTCGCAGTTCGCGGTGAAGGTCGAGCAGGAGGCCGGCGGGGACACGCTGAACGGGCTCAAACTGGGGCCCCGGGGCGCGGACCGCGTGGAGTTCCTGATCTCGCCGAACCCCGGCGAGGAGCCCCGGCCGCTGGCAAAGATCGCGTCGGGCGGCGAGCTGTCGCGCGTCATGCTGGCCCTCAAGACCATCCTGGTGGAGGGCGATCCCATCCCGACCCTGGTCTTCGACGAGGTGGACGCGGGCATCGGCGGCGCTGTTGCCGATGAGGTCGGGAAGAAGCTCAGGAAGATCGCGACCCGGCGGCAGGTGTTCTGCATCACGCACCTTGCCCAGATCGCGAGCATGGCGACGAGCCACTACGGCGTTGCCAAGGCCGTGAAGAAGGAGCGCACCAGCGCCGAGGTGAGGCTGCTGGGAGTCCGGGAGCGCGTCGACGAGATCGCGCGGATGCTCGGCGGAAAGACCATCACCGGCACCACGCTCAAGCACGCCGAGGAGATGATCGAGCGGGGAAGCGTATAGCATTGCGGATTCAGGGCTGCGGAATGGAAAAGCAGGGCATAGGAAGGCATGCATGAATGTCGAGTGCCGACCATCGACGAAGGACTGAACTATGGGAAAGATCGTCATCAACGTAGAATATTGCAAGGGCTGCGAGCTCTGCACAACGGCCTGCGCCTTCAAACTGATCAAGCCCGGGAAAGTTTTCAATAAGAGCGGATATTATGTGATGGAGTTCAACGACCCCAAGGGGGCCTGCACCGGCTGCGCGCTGTGCGCAGAGATGTGCCCCGACGTGGCGATAGCAGTGTGGAAATAAGGAGTCAGGAGGAATATCATCTTCCCTGCTTCTTTGAAGATGCCTATCCCATCATGCGTCAGGAGAGCAACTGAACGTGGCAAAGATCCTCATAACAGGAAATGAAGCACTTGCCGAGGCAGCCATCCGCGCCGGCTGCAAGCAGTATTTCGGCTATCCCATTACGCCGCAGAACGAGGTGCCGGAGTATATGTCCCGCCGCATGCCGGAGGTGGGTGGCACGTTCATCCAGGCCGAGAGCGAGCTCGCGGCAATCAGCATGGTCTACGGCGCTGCCGTCGTGGGCGAGCGCGCCATGACGTCATCGTCGAGCCCCGGCATCAGCCTCATGCAGGAGGCGCTCTCATACATGGCCGGGTGCGAGCTCCCTGCGGTGATCGTGAACATTCAGCGCGGCGGGCCCGGGCTCGGAAGCATCTCGGCCTCGCAGGCGGACTATTTCCAGGCGGTGAAGGGAGGCGGCCACGGCGACTACAAGCTCCTCGTGTACGCGCCGGCCAATCTCCAGGAGGTCGTGGACCTCACGGTGAGGGCCTTCGACAAGGCCGATGAATACCGCACGCCGGTCATGATCCTGGGTGACGCCGTGATGGGCCAGATGATGGAGCCCGTAGAGCTGCCGGAATTTACGCGGAAGCAGCCGGACAAGCCCTGGGCTCTTACGGGCGCAAAGAAGGGGCAGCCCCCCAAGGTGATCCGGTCGCTCTTCATGCTGCCGGGCGAGGACGGCATGCTCGAGCAGCATAATTATAAGCTCAAAGCAAAGTACGACCTTATGGCCGAACGCGAAGTGATGGTCGAGACCATGCAGATGGACGACGCGGAGCTCGCTGTCGTGGCCTTCGGGACCTCTGCGCGCATCGCAAAAAGCGCCATAGCGATCGCACGGGGTGAGGGGATCAAGGTCGGGCTCATCCGGCCCATCACGCTCTTCCCGTTCCCGGCGAAGGTCATCGCAAAAGCGGCGGAGAAGGTCGCTCATGTCCTCGTGGTGGAGATGAACCTCGGCCAGATGGTGGAGGATGTGCGGCTTGCGGTGAACGGCAGGGTGCCGGTATTGTTCTACGGCAGGCCGGGCGGCGCCATCCTGGGGGTGGATGACATCGCCCAGGCGATCCGGAGCAACGCCCAGTGCGGGGCACGGAACGAAGCGTGCTCTGCCCAGCAGCTCTGAGCATCGGGACGCCGGGCGCGAAGGAGGGACGGTCGTGGCGAAGGACAAGAGCATTCTGGATATGATCGGCAACACGCCGATGATGAAGCTTTCCCGCATGGCGAAGGCGGACAATGCCGAGGTGTGGGTGAAGCTCGAGGGGTTCAATCCCGGCGGCAGCGTAAAGGACCGCATTGCCCTCGCCATGATCGAGGAGGCGGAGCAACGGGGAAGGCTGAAGAAGGGCATGAAGATCGTGGAGCCCACGAGCGGCAACACCGGCATCGGGCTCGCCATGGTCGCGGCGGTGAAGGGCTATCCCATCGTCCTGACCATGCCCGAGTCCATGAGCATGGAGCGCCGCCAGCTCCTTTCGGCCTATGGCGCCGAACTTGTCCTGACGCCGGCTGCCAAGGGCATGCGGGGCGCTGTGGAGAAGGCCGGCGAGATCGCGGCTTCGGGCAAGGAGTATTTCATGCCGCAGCAGTTCGAGAATCCGGCGAACCCCATGGTCCACCGCCGGACAACGGCCCGCGAGATACTCGACTTCATGGGCGGGAAGCGCATTGACGCCTTTGTCGCCGGCGTCGGCACCGGCGGAACGATCACGGGCGTGGGCGAGGTGCTCCGGAAGAAGGCCAAGGGCGTCAGGATCTATGCTGTCGAACCAGCCGCGTCGCCGGTCCTCTCGGGCGGACAGGCCGGCCCCCATCCCATCCAGGGCATCGGCGCAGGCTTTGTGCCGGATGTGCTCAACAGGCAAGTCATCGATGAGATCATCCGGGTGAAAGGCGAGGATGCCTTTGAGACCGCCAGACGCATGGCGCGCCAGGAAGGCCTGCTGGTCGGTATCTCATCCGGTGCAGCGGTATGGGCTGCTTTACTGGTAGCGCGCCGCCCGGAAAATGCTGGAAGTTGCGGCAGCAAAACAATGGGGCGTGTCAGTTAATGACGTTCGTGCTGAAACGCATCAGGTAGTTCACTCAGCAAGTGGCCG
>JAAXXJ010000448.1 GCA_013334545.1 Nitrospirota bacterium
CGGTCATCGGCCTGGTCTTCGCGGTGTTCCTTCCCCTCATCGGGATCGTGATGACCCTGAGCCTGGTCGCAAAGAAGGTCGTGGAGGGCGTGGAATCGGCAGCAGCAGGCAGCATGGCCTTCGGGTGGCGTCCGATCCAGGCCTACCTGGTCGGAAGAAAGGCAAAGAAGGCGGCGAGGGAGAAGAAGGAGAGAAAGGGCGGCGAGAAGCAGTAACGATGACCTAACGACAAATGACGCAGCGGGACAGCGCAGCCTGTCCCGCTTTTTTTCCGGCTGCACCAGAGAAATCCTTCCCGCTCATGCTCATTGAAGCTCCCTTCAACGAGCTGCAGGCAGTTTCAAGTTATCATTTCATTCCTGCGCAACTTCCCTCGGTCATCCTGGCCTCGTTTGGGCAGGCCCCGTTGTCTTCTTTCTTATACAATTCCACTGAGACCGTTCCCCCTCTCGTTATCTTGTCCAAAGCTCTCACATGCCCAGGTGCATCGTGCTTTCTGAACAGGGGATCTCCCCATGGGAAAGATCAACAGGAAGAAGCGAATGTCAGATCGCAGGACCTAATGATCATAGAAAGTGCACCTCCCTGGAGGTTTCTCATCGTGGTGGTCCGTTTTATGTTAAAATCAGAGGGAAACACGCGGAGGCAGGCGGGTCTCTATGCGGGCTGCGGGAGCAAAAAAGTACTGGGTTGTCTTCAAGATAAGCTGGCAGAAAGAGCTCGAATACCGGTTCAATTTTCTTCTCGCCCGGCTCCGGAGCGTGCTGGTCATGCTGCTGCTCACCTTTGTATGGCTCGCGCTCACGAAGAAGAGTGGACGGTTCGCCGGGTATTCGCAGGCCGAGCTGGTCACCTATGTGTTCGGGATCAACGTCCTCCGCTCCGTCATCTTTGGCGCCCAATCGAGACAGGTGGCCGCAGATATCAATGAGGGCATGCTCTCCGCTTATCTCACCAAGCCGGTCAATTACCTTTTCCAGACCTTCTCGGCCGAGTTCGCACAGCGTACCCTCTATGCTGTGACCGCGCTGGGGGAGGTCCTCCTATTTTTCTTCCTCCTGAAGGTCGATCTTTTGGTCCAGCGGGATCCCACGGTCCTTGCGCTCTTCGCACTCTCCGTTGCACTGGCGGCAATGCTCTACTTTTTCCTGAGCTATGCCGTCAGCCTGCTCGCCTTCTGGTCGCGCGAGGCGCTGGGTCCGAAATTCCTGTTTGATTGGGTCCTGGAGTTCGCGTCAGGCGCCTATTTCCCGCTTGATATCCTTGCTCCGGCGCTCTTCGCTGCCTTCGCTCTTCTGCCCTTCGCCCTGGTCATGTACCTGCCCATGGAGATCTACCTCGGCAGGGCCGACCTCAACGCAGCCCTGCGGGGTATCGCGCTCCAGGCCGCCTGGATCGCCCTGTTCGGACCGGCAGTGCTCTGGATATGGCGGCGGGGACTCAGGAAATACACCGGGGAAGGGATGTAACGGTAATGCACCTTCGATGAGAACGACTGCCCTCATACGAAAATACGTCCGCATCTGGAGGCAACTGTCCCGCCTTGCCATCGGTTCCTACCTGTCGAACCGGATCGATTCCGCGGCCTATCTTGCGGGCAAGCTTGTCCGCTTCGGCTTCTTTCTGCTCCTGATCGTCTCCCTCTTTTCCTTCACCGACACGCTGGCGGGATACACGAAGTACGAGGTAATTCTGTTCTTCCTCACCTTCAACCTGATCGACGTCCTGTCCCAGGCGCTCTTCCGGGGCATCTACGCCTTCCGCTTCGACATCCAGCGCGGGAACTTCGATTTCGTCCTGAGCAAGCCCATGAGCCCCCTGTTCTATTCCCTGAGCCGCATGACCGACATCCTGGACATCATCTTCCTGGTGCCGATCGTCGGCCTGATCGTCACCGTGATGGGAAGGCTGCCGGTCCCTCCCGGCCCGGTCCAGGTTCTCCACTATGCCCTGCTCGTGCTGGCCGGAATGACCGTGGTCCTGGGGATCCATATCATAACCGCGGGCATCACGATCTGGAAGCTCGAAAGCGAGAACGCGATCTGGCTGTACCGGGAAGCGATGACCCTTGGACGGTTCCCTCCGGAGATCTATTCGCCGGCTGTCCGCGCGGTCTTCACCTTCGTCCTTCCGGTCATCCTGGCCGTCGCCTTTCCGGCCAAGGCTGCGCTGCGCCTGCTTGACTGGAAAGGGACGCTTTTCGTACTCTGCTACGCCGCCGCCTTCTTCGGATGCAGCCTTCTCCTGTGGCGGGCCAGCCTGAAGGCGTACAGCAGCGCAT
>JAAXXJ010000130.1 GCA_013334545.1 Nitrospirota bacterium
GATGGCGAAGAGCAGCAGGGGGTTGCTCAGCAGGCCGATCCGGAACACCGACAGCGTCTCGGACCGGCTGTTCCAGGCCTGGAAGAACTGGAAGAAGACCATCGTGGTGACGGCGACCGTCCGCGCCTCCTCGAGCGGCTCGCCGAGGGCGAGGGCGTGGTGGAAGCTCCAGACGACGCCGGCGGCGATGAGCGCCCCGACCAGCACGGTGCGCTGCACCAGCACGCGAGACCTCACCCCCTCCTGCGGGTCCCGCGGCGGCCGCAGGACGACGCCCGGCTCGCCCGGCTCGAAGGTGAGCGCCAGCACCTGGAGCCCGTTCGTCACGAGGTTGATCCAGAGCAGCTGCGACGGCGTGTACGGCATGGGCAGGCCGAGCGCGATCGTGCCGATGATCGAGAGGATCGCGGCGACGCCCGTGGGGATCAGGAAGAAGACGACCTTCCGGATGTTGTCGAACACGATCCGGCCTTCCTCGACGGCCGCGAAGATCGTGGCGAAGTTGTCGTCGGTGATCACCATGTCCGACGCCTCCTTGGCCACGTCCGTGCCGGTCCTGCCCATGGCGATCCCGATGTGCGCGGCCTTGAGCGCCGGCGCGTCGTTCACGCCGTCGCCGGTCATGGCCACGATCTCGCCGTGCCTGATGAGCTGCCGGGCGATGCGCAGCTTGTGGTGCGGCGCCACGCGGGCGAAGATCGACACGGTCCTGACCCGCTCGAACAGCTCGTCGTCGCCCATCTCCTCGAGCTCCCTGCCCGTGAGCGCGGCCCCGGTCCCGTCGCCGATGCCGATCATCTTCCCGATGGCCGCAGCCGTGGTGGCGTGGTCGCCGGTGATCATGACGACGCGGATGCCCGCCTTCCGGCAGCCCTTCACCGCGTCGACGGCCTCGGGCCGCGGCGGATCGATCATCCCCTGCAAGCCCGTGAGCGTGAAGTTCCCTTCCACGTGCTCGTGCGTCAGCTCTTCGAGATCAGTCGGCGCTTCCTTGTACGCCGTGGCCAGGACCCGCATGCCCTCGGAGGCGAAGCGGTGCGCCGTCTCGAGGATCTCCTTCGCCCGGAGCGCGCCGGTCAGGTGGCAGGCCGTGCAGAGTTCCATGACGCGCTCCGGCCCGCCCTTGACAAAGATGTACTTCTTGCCGTTGTGGCGGTGCAGCGTCGCCATGTACCCGCGGTCGGACTCGAAGGGGACCATCGATAGGAGCGGCCAGTCCCGCTTCTCCTCCTCGGGAAGGAGGCCCGCCTTCATGGCCGAGACGATGAGCGCGCCCTCGGTCGGGTCGCCGTCGACGCGGTGCGCGCCGTCCTCTTCGTAGACATCGGACTCGTTGCAGAGCAGGCCGATGCGGAGGTTGAAAAAGAGGTCCCTTCGCTCCTGCTCGGAGATGGGAAGCCACCGGTGCAGGACCTCGCCGTCAGGGTCGTACCCGGTCCCGGTCACCTCGAAGACGTGCTCGCCGTCGTGGACCACCTTGACGGTCATCTCGTTCTTCGTGAGCGTGCCGGTCTTGTCGGTGCAGATGACCGTGGTGCTGCCGAGGGTCTCGACGGCCGGCAGCTTCCGGACGATGGCGTTCCGGCGCGCCATGTTCCGCACGCCCAGGGCCAGCGCGATGGTCAGCACGGCGGGCAGGCCCTCGGGGATGGTGGCGACGGCCGCGGCGACGACGGTCATGAACATGTCCTTTACCGTTTCGCCGACCAGCAGCCCGATGCCGAAGAGGACGAACGATGCGCCCAGCACCACGTACCCGATCATCGCCGAGAACCGTTGGAACTTCACTTGCAGCGGCGCCGGCGCCGTTTCCGCCTCCCGCATCTCGCGGGCGATGCTGCCGAGGACGGAGCGGGCGCCCGTGGCGACCACGACGCCGCGGCCCCGCCCGTTCACGACGACGGTGCCCAGGAAGGCCATGTTCCGCTGGTCGCCGGGAGGCAGGTTCGGTTCGGCAATGGGCGCCACGGTCTTCTGCGCGGGCAGCGACTCGCCGGTCAGCATGGACTCGTCGGTCTTGAGCTCCAAAGCCTTCACCAGCCGGATGTCCGCCGGCACCTTGACGCCCGAAGTGAGCAGGACGATGTCGCCGGGCACCAGGTCCGCGCTGTCGATCTCGTGCTCCCTGCCGTCCCGGACCACCCGCGCCTTCGGCACGACCAGCTTCTTCAGCGCCCGGACGCTCTCCTCGGCCCGGTATTCCTGGAAGAAGCCGATTGCCGCGTTCAGGACCACGACCGTCAGGATGACGCCCGAGTCCACGACCTCCTCGAGCAGGGCGGTCACCACGGCGGCGATGAGCAGGATGTAGATCAAGGGGCTCGTGAACTGGCCCGCCAGGATCCGCAGCTTGCTGATCCGGTCCTCCTCGCCGAGGCGGTTCGGGCCGTGCTCGGCTAGTCGTTTCCGGACCTCCGACGATGACAGCCCCTCCTCCGGCGTGGCGAGGGTCCGCAGCACGTCGCTGCTGTCCTGCTGATACGCCCGGAGGTCGGATCGTTCAGGTGTATGTGTCGCCATGGGGTTTCCTTTCCCTTGTTCTACGAGCGGAACATGCCTCTTCTGCCGGCAGGCCGCATCATTCCGCCTTCTGTTTCGGCTCTTTGAACTTCGGCTGCGGGATGTACTCCACCGTCGGCTGGCGCTTCATCGGCTGCGGGTAGAGGCTCATGAGCTGGTAGAGCTCGTCGGAAAGGCCCTTCGCAACCTGCAGTCCCAGGCCCTGCGCCTCCTCGAAGGTGATGGGAAAATCGTGTGTCCACCTGCCCTCGGTCATGGTCCGCGCAAGCTCCTCCGCGCGCTCCGGGGAGAAGTGTTCCGCGAGCAGCTCCTGCAGGTGTTCGCGCAGCTGGTCCATGGCCTTTTTGCCCATGTCCGCCAGGATCCAGGTGCGGTCGTCGATGTCCGCGATCGGCTTGGCCTGGACGAGCTTGACGAGGGAGGCCGCGGGATACTCGCCGATCTGGGGGTCCACCGGACCGAGCATGGCGTGATCGCCCATCACGATCTCGTCGGCGGCAAGCGCGATCAGCGTGCCGCCGGACATGGCGAAGTGCGGCACGTGGACCGTCACCTTCCCGGGCCGGTACTTGATGGCATGGGCGATCTGGTACGACGCCAGCACCAGGCCGCCGGGGGTGTGCAGCACCAGGTCGATGGGGATGTGCGGGTCGGTCATCTGGATGGCCCGGATGACCTCTTCGGAATCCTCGATCGTGATGTACTTCAGGACCGGGAACCCCAGCAGGCTCATGGTCTCCTGCCGGTGGATCAGAACGATGACGCGCGAGCCGCGCTTCTTCTCGAGGCTGGCGATCAGCTTCTGGCGCGCGTTCTCCAGCAGCTTCTGCTTCAGCACGGGCTGGAGCGCGGTGAACATAATGAAGATCCAGAAGATGGTCATGAAGTCCATGGGAACCTCCCGGCGGCAGTTTCAAAGGCATGCTCCGTCACTCCCGCGGACGCGGGAATCCAGGGTTGTGGGAAGATTTCCGGATCCCCTTGTTCACGGGGATGACGAGCGAGACCAGGCCTAAAAAAAAGGATGCTATCCTATCGGTACACATACTGATACTTCTCATCTTCGTGGCAGCCGCCGATGCGTCGGCCGCAGAGCGGCTTGATCAGCAGGAACCCCGCGGCGAAGCCGCCGATGTGGGCCCACCAGGCGATGCCGCCGCCTTCGGCCGTGGCGAGCGACGCGGCGCCCGAGAACACCTGGGTGAGGAACCAGAAGCCCATGAAGATGTAGGCCGGGATCTCGAAGAAGTAGGGAATGAAGAACACCGGGAAGAGCGTGATGATCCGGCCGAAGGGGAAGAGCCGCAGATAGGCGGCCATCACCCCGGCAATGGCGCCCGACGCGCCGATGACCGGCAGGGTGGAGTCGTGATTGACCGCGAAATGCACTGCGTTCGCAGCGACACCGGCCAGAAGATAGAACAGGAAAAAACGGAAATGCCCCAGCCGGTCCTCGACGTTGTCGCCGAAAAGATAGAGGGACCACATGTTCGCGATGAGGTGGAACCAGCCGCCGTGCAAAAACATGTTCGTGACAAAGGGCCAGTACTCGTCCAGCGGGAGCCCGACCGCCACGGTCCACGCGGGGTGGGTATAGCGCGCCGGCACGAGCCCGAAGAGGTAGACCAGGTCCTCGAGATGCCGCTCGGGCAGAGAAAGCTGATAGAGGAACACGAGGCCGTTCATCACGACAAGAAGAAAGGTGATGAACGGGAAGGTCCTGCGGGGAATCGTGTCTTTGAGCGGGATCATGGAAAATATATACCACACTGGCGCGCAGATGGCAACCGCGCCCCGGCAATGTTATACTGACTGCAGGCATTGCCTGCCGGCCCGCGCTAAGTAGAACGATATTTTTAAGCCATCCCATGCCGTGAGATTGTAAAATATTCCGGGGGGGACGACATGCAGACCCAAGTTGCTGTTCATACGATCATCCCCATGCTTCTCCTCACCGGCGCCGGCGTGCTGGCGCGCAGATTTGAAATTCTCAGCGCCGGAGACGATCGGGTCCTTAACGCATATTTGTACTATTTTGCCCTGCCTGCGCTGTTTATCGCCGATCTTTCCGAAACATCCTTTGATGGCCCGCACCTGACCTATATTCTTGCCAACATGCTTCCCGCGTTGCTGGCACTTGGCATATTCGGCATCCTGTACTTCCTGCTCCATTTTTCCAGAGCGGTCCTCGTTCTTCTCATCGTCAGCACCTCATTGGGAAGTTTCAACTTATTCGGCATCCCCTTCGTCATTTTTGCCTTTTCCTCGCAGGAAACCGAGAATATCGCTGCGCTGACCGCTGCAGCAGCATCGGCTGTCGGTGTAAGCATGACTCTAGCGGCTTTAGAGCTCTATCGACTCAACACGGATACGATCCGGACCGGCGCGCGGAAGATATTGTCGAATCTCCTGAGGAACCCGTTGATTCTTTCTATTGCCGGCGGCTGTCTGCTCTCCATAATGGGCGTTCAGATCCCCCAGCCTCTTTCGAGGCCCCTGCACATGATGGGAGTTACCACTGCGCCGGTAGCCCTTTTCATGCTCGGCGCTTTTCTGTATGGACGGCGGTACAAGAATATCGCGAGCGCCTCGGCATTGACCGTTCTCAGGATGCTATTCATGCCCCTGATCGCGCTCATGCTCGCCCGGGCCTTCAACGTGAGCGGTCCTGACCTGACCATCATGGTCCTTATGCACAGCATGCCCGTTGCAGTGACACTTATCGTTCTCAGCGAACGGTACAATTTTTACCGGGAGACAATTGCATCACTCGTCCTGATCTCCTCGGTCAGCGCGGTGCTTTATCTTCCCGTATGGTATCTGATACTTCAGCAAAAATAAACGCGTCATCCTCGCGAATGCTGCCCTGTCGAGCGGGGAAGCCCGCCCGCCGGCAAGCACATGAACGTGTCACCTCGCTGCTTGCACAGTCATCGATTTTTTAGTATCGAACTTCCATGCCTGCCACGGCATAGTGAAACAGCGAGAACGTATACACTTCGTCATTGTCCGCGCCGCCTTCCAAGACCCGATAGCCTGCAAACAGTTTCGTCGAGGGGGCAACAGCATATATCAACGCCAAAAGCACGTCTTCCGCCCTGCCCTGCGGCCCCACGAGGGCATCCCCGGCGACGCGGAACGACCAGGGTTTCGAGAACCGCCAATCGAAGAGAAAATTGATCAGCGGTACGAAGCCGGTGTTGGCCTTCGTCGCACGCTGCCCGCCGCCCTCGACCGTGATCTCCGCGTCACGAATGTTGCCGGACACGCCCAGCCAGACATCGAGGTCGTCGCGGCTGACGAGCTTCCTCCGCCAGGTGAGCCGATAGGAGTCGAATCGGAACGTGGCCTTCAGGTCCATCCCGGCCGGGAATGTCGTCCCCGCGTAGTCGATGTTCCTGTCCACGCGGCCGTGAGAGTCCACGCTGAGCGGCGCGATGACGATCCCGAAATAATCCTTCGCGTTGTGGATGTACCCGGCCTCCAGCCGTCCGGTGTATGCGGTATCCGCGCTGAGGTCATCGGCAAGTGAGAACTTCGTGCCGCTGTCCCCGGGGATGCGGATGTCGTTCTTCTCCGTGAAGACCGCGGCGCCCTGCAGGTTGATCACATATTCGGCAAAGACCGAAGTCGGCCCGAAGAATAGGACCATAAGCGTGATGAGCACCGCGACGAGATATTTTCGGTTCATGGTTGACTCCTTTTTTCTGCAGGATAAGCACTTCGGCCCGTGCTTCATCGCGGTCCGTTCTTACACAGCGATCAGAGGAACTTCAGGCGGACACCCGGGATGAACTGGTCGCAGGTAGCAATCATGACCGTTGCCAGGGATGGCCGCCGCGCCTTCAGAACGGCAGTTTCAGCCCCAGGCGCTTGAACAGATCGATGCCCGGGACCTTCCGCGAGATGCTTGAGAGCAGGGGCCGGGTAAGGTAGGACATCAGATGCTTTCTTTCCACGGCCTTCTTCAGCGCATCCACCCACGCCCCCGCCTTGAACACGTCCCCCTGGGTATAGATCCCCATGCCCCGCCCGATCGAAACAAGCTGGGGTTTGTACTTGGGCGCATAGCGCATCAACGCCCTGCCGCGCAGGTCACGGGAAATGTTGATGCCCGCAAGCGCTCCCTGGTCCTGGGCATGGTAGGCAAGCCGCTGGAGCGGAAGCGGGCCGTTGGGGCCCTGAACGGCCACACAATCTCCGACGGCATAAAGGCGGTCGTCGGCAGGCGAATGGAGCCGGTCGTTCACCAGGAGCCATCCTACCGGGTCTTTCGGCAAAGGCAGCCCATCGATGAGCCGTGACGGTTTGATGCCGCCGGTCCAGATCAGCATGGACTGGGGAAGCTCCCTGCCCGCTGTGAGAACAATCGAACCCTTTTGCACCGCCGTGATGCGCTGGCCGGTGATGATCGTAACACCCTGCTCCCGCAGATACTTCTCCGCGAAGGCGCGCGCCTCGGGTGGGAACCCGGGAAGGAGCTGCTGCTGCGCCTCCACCAGCGTTATCGCGACCGATCCCCCGTCCGGACCGAACTCCCGCCCGCTGTCCCTGATCAGGTCCAGGAGCTCGCCCGCGACCTCGACCCCTTCCGTACCGCCTCCGGCCAGGACCAAGTGGAGGTCCTTCTGTTCCTCCTCCAGCAGGCGGACGAGGTTCGCGTGGATTCTCTCCGCATCGTCCGGCGTGCGGAAGCGGAAGGAGTACTCCTCAGCGCCGGGCACGCCGAAGAAATGGTTCTCCGCGCCCGTTGCCAGAACAAGGTAGTCATAGTCCAGCGCCTGTGCTGCCGTCGTCAACCGCCGGTTCGCAGGGTCGATCGCGATGACCGCATCGCGGACAAACTGGACGCCTGCGGGCGACAGCATTGTCTCGAGCGGTATCTGGATGCTTCGGCTGGTGATCTTGCCGGAGCTGACCTCGTGGATGGAAGGGATAAAGGAGTGGAAACCGTCCCGGTCGACGAGGGTGATCGTTATTGCATCGCCTGTGAGGCTCTTGAGGGTAAAGGCCGCTTCCAGTCCTCCGAACCCGCCTCCTACGATCACGATAGCGGTGCTCATTCCCTGTCTCCTTCCGGCCGAACGACACGTTCTGCCCCTCATCTCGAGCATCGCCGCGCTCACCCCTCGCGGCAACCTATTTCTTCATCACCGGGTAATCCGTATACCCCTTGGGTCCCGGCGTGTAGAACGTATCCATGTCCGACGCATTCACTGGTGCACCGATCTTCCATCGCTCCACCAGGTCGGGATTGGCAAGGAACGGCCGGCCCACGGCGATGAGATCGCATTTGCCCGCTGCCAGGTCGGCTTCAGCACGCGCGGCATCATAGCCGCCCGAGAG
>JAAXXJ010000131.1 GCA_013334545.1 Nitrospirota bacterium
GCTCTTCCGATCTCCTCATCGGCGCGTTCATCTTCGGCATCATCGGTCTGTTCACCGTCATCGGCATCGTGACGCCCGGGGCCGGGTGGTTCCTCTACTTCTTTCTCATCCCTTTCTGGGCCATGTTCCCGATCATGGTGGTCGGTACGTCAGGCGCGCTCACACTGCTCATCACTTATCTGGCGGGCTTCCCCATTGCCAAGCTCATGCTCAGGAACTCGGACTGGTACAAGAAGGCAGGGGCGGACCTCCGTTCCAAGGGCCGTGCCTCCATCGGCGGATTCACGTTCATGTCCGGCGGTTCTGGCGGGGGCGGCGGCTGGAGCTCGGGCGGCGGCGGAGGCTTTTCCGGCGGGGGCGGGTCATCAGGCGGGGGCGGAGCGTCGGGAAGCTGGTAGAGGAGGTTATACAGGGCTGCCCCTGCACTCGCGGTTCCACTCCTAAACACGGGGGCTCGCTCCTGGAATTGTCGTATAAAAGCCTGAGAGCCCTTGCCCATCCATTCTTTTTTTTCGCAGCGCACCCATGCACGCCTGTCATGGATATTCCTCCTGTCATTCGCCCTCTGCGGCCGCCGGAGAAAAAACGCCCCTGTTCATAAAACCTTTGCATTTTGCCGGATGATATCGTAGTATCGGACAAAAGAAATGCCTACGAAATCCTCGCCATATATTGTTTCTCTCCTGCTTTTCGTCTCTTCATCCGGGATGGGCTGCTCGACATTGCCGGCCGGTCAGGCACCGGTGTCCTATGCCCCTGAAGCGTCACCGATGATTGCTGAGCCGGCCGGTCAGGCACCGGTGTCCTATGCCCCCGAAGCGTCGCCGCCGGTTGCTGAGCCGCCGATCTCCCCGCTGCGGACCGAGGGTGACGCTGCCCTCGGGAATCTTGAGGACGCGGCGGAGGGCGACACGGACGTTGAACCGGCTGACGAGAGCGTTCTCGATGCCGCACTGGAGCTGATCGACGCGTCCCAGGAGCACTGGGCTGCGGGGGACCGGGACCGGGCGATCGAAGCGCTCGATCAGGCCTATGCCATCATCCTGAAGGTGCCTTCAGATGCCGACGCCAAGGCGGTCCAGCAGAAGGAGGATCTCCGGTTCGTGATCTCCAAGCGGCTGATGGAGATCTACGCTACCCGGTTCATGTCGGTGAACGGCAACGGCAAAGAGATCCCGATCACGATCAATGATCATGTGGAGCGGGAGATCAGACTCTTTCAGACTGTGGAGCGTGATTTTTTCCTGGAATCCTACGAGAGGTCCGGCAGGTACCGGGAGCAGTTCGCGAAGATGATCCGGGACGCCGGAATGCCCGAGGACCTTGCCTGGCTTCCGCTCATCGAGAGCGGATTCAAGACGAAAGCCCTCTCCCGGGCCCGGGCGCTCGGCCTCTGGCAGTTCATCCCGTCGACAGGCTACAAGTTCGGCCTGAAGCGGAACGAGTGGATCGATGAGCGGCTGGATCCGGAAAAGTCCACCAGGGCCGCCATTGCCTATCTAGACGAGCTGCATCAGATCTTCGGCGATTGGGCGACGGTCCTTGCCGCGTACAACTGCGGAGAAGGCAATGTTCTGCGGGTCATACGGCAGCAGAAGATCAACTACCTGGATAATTTCTGGGACCTCTATGAACGGCTTCCGCGGGAGACGGCCAGATACTATCCCCGGTTCCTTGCGGTCTTGGCCATCGTGAAGGACCCGGCAAAATACGGATTCACGCTTGAAGGTACGGACAAGCCGCTTCCTTACGAGATCGCAGTGATCGAACGTCCGGTCCATCTGGAAAAGCTCGCCGAAAAATCCGGCTGCACGTACGAAGATCTGGCAGCACTGAACCCGGAGCTGCGTCATGCAGCCACGCCCGGAACCGCCTATGATCTGAGGGTCCCGCCGGGCTCGCGGGAAGCGGTCGTGGCAGCCGCGGCAGCACTGCCGAAATGGTCCCCGCCGAAGTCCTCGTTTGTCGTTCATCGCGTGCGGCGGGGAGAGACCTTGTCCACCATTGCGGTCAGATATCATACCAGTATCAATCGGATCATGGACGCGAACAACCTGAAAAGCGGCCGCGTGATCCGTGCCGGTCAGAAGCTGAAGATTCCTCTCCGCGAAACCACCTGACATTCTTTCCCGGGAGCGCTCCGCCGTTACCCCGTTGACGGCCTCGGCGATTCCGGTTCGTCAATGCGTTCCCGGGGACATCCCCCTCGCGCCCGCCCGTTTCACATCATTGCCGCCGTCGCCCCGTTCCTTGCCGCGATAGGAAGCGCTGGTTGAAAATCATCTGATGATCGGAGCACGCGGCACGCGGAAAAAAACGCGCTGCGCATTGGTCTGTTGCAGTGTTTTCTGCAAGGTTGCGTTACCCTGTAACCCATGGACGAACAACAGCGCAAAGCACTCCTCAAGGAAACCTTCAACACCGTCTCGACCGGCTACGACGGTAATGCCCTAAGGTTCTTTCCCGAGAGCGCCGGGCACCTTGCCGCCATGCTGAGCCTTCATGGTGACGAGCAGGTCCTCGATGTCGCGACCGGCACGGGCCATGCAGCGCTGGCTTTGGCCGGACGCCTGTCGCATGGCCGCGTGACGGCAGTGGACTTTTCCCCGGGCATGCTGGAACAGGCGCGCAGAAAGGCCGCATCACTGAATATCCGGAAGATAGAGTTCATCGAACGGGACATGCAGGTCCTCGGTTTTCCCGAAGGGCACTTCGATGCCGCGGTCTGTTCCTTTGGAATCTTCTTCGCCGAGGACATGGACAGCCAACTCGCGCACATTGCCGCAACAGTCAGATCGAATGGGCAGGTTGCCATCTCGTCGTTCCAGGAAGGCTACTTCGATCCGCTCAAGTATCTCATGGTCAAGAGACTTTCCTCATACGGGGCGCAGATGCCGCCTCAGACCTGGAAGCGCATCGCGAACGTGACGGGCTGCAGGACGCTCTTCGCACAGGCGGGGCTCCGGGATATCCGGGTGGAAGCAAAGAACGTCGGATATTTTCTTGAAGATGTGCATGCCTGGTGGGATGTCATCTGGAACGCCGGGTTCCGCAGGCTCGTGGGCCAGCTCACGCCATCTGAGCAGGAACGGTTCCGGAGGGAGCATCTCGAAGAGATCGCCGTGCTCGCGACGACTGAGGGGATATGGCTGGACGTTGGTGTATTGTTTGCGATCGGCACGAAGGCCTGAAAAAGCTTTTTTTACAGACATAACGGCTTATGGGGATCGCGTCCGGTAACTTCGGCGCTCTGCCATGCTGAGCTCGACGGAATGCACTGTCGAAGGAACTCCGCGATGTTTGACAGGTTCCCGGTGATGCACGGTGGAGGTCCTTTTCCTCCACGGGCATAGACCTGACGGACTGGTTCGATGATTGCGATGACGTCGTCGGGTTCGAACGCTACTATGACAAGGGGCAGAACGAAAGTGCAGTGCGGTGGGACGTGAGGACGGTTTTCTGCATCATAAGGTGGATGGCGGGGAGAGCAGGCGAGCAGGAACAAGAGCACGCTCGTCCACCCTGGCGGATTTCCGGAAAAAATATCCCGGCTTCTAAGGATAGCAGCCGGGATAGGAATCAACGCATCGCAGTCATCATCTTCCCCCTGTCGGAAAGTACCCCGCGTGGGTCCTACCGGCTTGCCGCGACGCGGACAGCCTGAGGTCCTTCCTTTCCCTGCTCCTCCAGGAACGCCACCTCGGCGCCTTCTTCCAGACGGTCGAAGGTCGGCTCGATAACGCTGTTTCGGTGGAAGTAGATCTCCCGCCCGTCGTTCGTGACGATGAACCCGTACCCGTCGAAGGGGAATATCTTGGCAACCTTGCCGCGGGGTGGCTCGGCGTGGGCCTTGACGTCGCCGCGCCTCTTGCGGGCGTGCTCCTCGAGCTGGCGCTTCGCCGCGTCGAATGCGTCCCGGACAGCGACATAGAGGTCCTCGTTCTCCATGCGATTCACGACGAGCTCCTTGCCGGGAACGGTGATGTCGACGCGCACCGAGAACAGCTTGCCCTGGTGCTGCCTGCGCTGGGACTCCTCGACCGTGACCCTGCAGCCCATGATCCTGTCGGAGAACTGTTCCAATTTCCCTATCTTTTCACGGATCTTTGCGTCTACTGCTTCGGAATGCGGCACGTTCTTAAGCGTGATCTGGGGTGTGATCTTCATGGTGTCGTTCCTCCATCCTCTCTTTTTTCTCTCTTGTCTCTTAACTAAAAAGTAGCAGAAAATTCCGGAATAGTCAAATGATCGGTGATCGAGGGAGGAAGACCTACTGCTTGACGGTGCGGTCGCGCAAGATTATCATATTCCCGGGGGGCAACGTGCGGGAGGGTGACAATGACGAAGGCCTATTTCAAGGTGCAGAAACAGTTTTGCGGGGAGTGTTCGCTTGCGCTCCGGCGGTTTATCGGCGGCATGGACGGCGTCATTGCCGTGGATGTGGAGAATGGTGCGGTTGCCGTCGATTTTGATGAGCGGAAGATACCGGAGGAGCAGGTGCAGAAGCTCACGCGGGACAGCATCGAGAAGCTCGGCTATCGCGTGGAAGAGGATTGAGGCCCACTTGAACGGGATGGCATGTCTGGCCCAGGTCCATGGTCTTCACCCGGAGCATGCTGCCGTTGGTGTTCGCATGCAGGTCGTGGCAGGTGCAGCAGGTGACCTTGCCTTCGACAAGCGTGAGGTCTGTTGCGGCTGTCATCGGGACGATGTCGCTCTTGATCTCCATGCTTTTCTTTTTGGCCTTCCAGCAATGTCCCGGGGCTTCGAGCCCTGACAGCCGAGAACCGACCACTGCGCTTTTCTCTGCCGGCGGGACGGCGCTACTCCTGCGTTATTACAGGGCTTTTCCTTGCACAATTATTTCGGCTATGTTACTATGCCTGCCTATATGCGGACCATTGCTGGAATTCTCTGCGCGTTCCTGATCGCTGTCCCCGCGGCCGCTGCTGTTGCGGACAAGGGGCTTACGGTCATGGGTGTCCGGTATTTTACCTACCCCGGCTTCACGCGCATCGTGTTCGAGACCGAAGAGGCGGCGCCCTATGTCCTGACGAGATCGGGCGACGGGAAGACGCTCTACTTCAGCTCCTACGGCGGGCCGTTCGTCCTCAGGTTGCCGCAGCTCCCGATGATTAACGACGGCGTAGTGAAGGGCATGGAGCTTCGCCAGGAGCGCGACCACCGCTCGATCATCATCACGCTTGGCCCAGCGGCCGGCGACGCCAAGGATTTCGTTCTTCGCGGGCCGGACCGGATCGTCGTCGACGTGCTTCGGGGCGCGGCTCCCGCAGATGTGCCTGAGGCCCCTGTGGCGAAGGCCCCCGTTGTCGTGATCGATGCGGGGCATGGAGGCGCGGATACCGGCATCGTCGCGGTTCAGGGCGTGGAAAAAGCGCTCACGCTCGATCTGGCGAACGCCGTCAGGAAGATACTGAAAGTAGGCGGCACGAAGATGACGGTGCTCCTCACGCGGGACCAGGACCAGCAAATGACCCTGGACGAGCGGTCTGGGTTCGCCAACACCGCCGGCGCCGTTCTGTTCGTGAGCCTGCACGCCGCGCTCGGGAATGACGCCCGCGTTTTCATTCTTGACCCCGACGAGGGCCAGACGTCATCATTCTCCGGCGGTCCCTCCGATTTCCTGGGGTATGACGCCATGAGCGAGCAGCAGCAGGTGCTCTGGGGGACCCAGCAGGCCAGGCACGCCCAGGAAAGCGGCAGGTTCGGCAGGAGCATGGTCCGGGCGCTGAAGGCGAGCGAGGCTGCTGAGCCGGAGCAGGCGCCGCTTGCCCAGCTCAAGGCCGTTGATGCGGCTGCCGTGCTCATCGAGACCGGCATGGCCATGAACCGCGGGAAGGCGGCCGAGGCAATCGCCCGGGAGATCGGACACTATGTCAGAGAGAAACGATAGACGCCTGCCGGGCAGCGGAAGGCTGGCAATGGCCGTTATGGCCATTGCCCTGGTCGCCGCCGGCGGCGGGGCCTACCTCTGGTACCGAACGGCAGGGGCGCCGCAGCCTGTGCAGGTACAACAGCAGGAGACCACACCGGCAGCGAAGCCGAACGAGCCATTCATGGCAACGTTGTACCTTCCCGCAGAAGGGAAGCTTGGCGCGGCCGTTGTCGCGGTCAAACGGGATCCTGATGTCCAGCTCCAGGCTTGGGAAGCGGTTGGCGCTGTCCTTGCCGGAGATCAAGGAGGGAAGGCAGCGGTCCTGAAGGAGCTTAAGCTCCGGGCCCTGTATCTTGACGCATCAGGTACCGTCTATCTGGACCTGTCGCCGATCGCCGCGGGCCAGAAGGAGATCCGTGCCTCGGTGCAGGAGGAGCTTCTTGCTGTCTATGCCCTGGTGAACACCGTGACCCAGAACTTCCCCGAGGTCCGCCAGGTCAGGGTCCTTGTCGACGGCAGGGAGGCCCAGACCTTGGCGGGGCACATCGACCTGTCCCGCTCGCTCATGAAACGCATGGACCTGGTGAGGACCCGGTAAGGCGAACGGTGTTCTTATCGCAGAGGACGCAGATGACGGCAATAGACATCAACCCGGCATCGTACGACGGGTGAGCGATGTTCCGGCCTGGTCGTGAATCGAGGAGCGAGCGCTAACCCCGCAGCTTGCTGCAGGGAGCTTCAATGAGACATGAAGGAGCTGTGTGAGATCGTTCATGCAGAACGTAGCATAGGTCTCATACGAGATTAGTCAGCATCAGAAATCCCCTGTCCTCCTTCTCGCAACGGCACTGAGAGGGATTCCGGTCGACATCCTGGATAGAAGCGTTCGGGGACGTCGGTCGGTGATTGATTCGGATAAATGCGAGAAAAATCATACTATGTAGCGCATAAAATACATTGCCACCGAGTCTCCGAGTACAGGGAGAAACGATCACATGCGCAGTTCATCCGGTCTTTTTCTCTATGCTCTCTGCTCGCTCCCGCGTCTTCGCAAGAGCAGGGTATGTTCTCGATGGTACATGGACGTGGACAATAATGGGTACACCTCAATGAATCAGATGTTCTCCGCGACCTCTGCGGAAAATGTCTTGGTTCGTCCCTGACTATGCAGAAAGCCATCGGCATATTCGATTCCGGCATCGGCGGGCTTACGGTCCTGAAAGAGCTCATGGCCACGCTTCCCCTGGAGAACACCATCTACCTGGGTGACACGGCGCGGGTTCCTTACGGCATCCGGTCCGCCGAGACCGTGACCCGCTACAGCTTCGAGAACACGCAGTTCCTCCTGTCCCAGGAGATCAAGATGCTGGTCGTTGCATGCAACACCGCGTCGGCCGTCAGCCTCGACGCGGTGAAGAAGGAGTATCCCCTGCCGATCATCGGCGTGCTCGAGCCCGGTGCGCGTGCGGCTGCTGCCGCGACGAGGACGAAGAAGATCGGCGTCATCGGAACTGAGGCGACCATCGGCAGCGGTGCCTACGAACGTTCCATCACTAGGCTGGGCCCTGATATCCAGGTCATCAGCAAGGCCTGTCCGCTCTTCGTTCCGCTGGCGGAAGAAGGCTGGGTGGACAACGACGTGGCGGAGCTCGTGGCGGAGAAATACCTCGCGTTCTTCCGGACGACTGGCATCGACACGCTGGTCCTGGGATGCACGCACTATCCGCTCCTCAAGAAGGTGATCGGAAGGGCCGTGGGCCCCGGCATCACACTCATCGATTCGGCCACCGAGACCGCCAAGGAAGTTGCCGTGGTGCTCGACAAGCTCAAGTGGCAGCGCCCGGGACAGGGTGCGGCCGAGCGGAGGTTTTTCGTCACCGATACGCCGGCGCGGTTCGAGAAGCTCGGCAAGCTTTTTCTCGGGGACGCTCACCT
>JAAXXJ010000449.1 GCA_013334545.1 Nitrospirota bacterium
GACCTGCCGCAGCTGGTGCTGATCAAGTGCGAGACAAAGGAGAACATCCAGGCGATCACCGGCAAGACCATCTCGAGCCGCGCCGTCACTAACGGCGTCCGGGACGCCGTACAGATGCTGGTGGACAAGTACGGCGCAGGAGTGAAGTCCGCTGCGGGACAGGGCGCCACGCACGAGGTGAAGCATGAGCACAAATAACACGAGCTACTGGACCATATTCAAGAACGGCGTCTTCGGCGAGAACCCGGTGTTCCGGCTGGCCCTGTCGCTCTGCCCGGCCGTCGCGGTCACGAGCGGCGTGAAGAACGGAACGCTCATGGGCGTGGCGGTCCTCTTTGTCATGGTCATGGTGAACGCCACGGTCTCGCTCATCCGGAACTTCATCAACCCCAAGGTGCGGATCCCGTCGTACATGTTCATCATCGCCACCTGGGTGACCGTGACCGACCTCGTCATGGCGGCCTATTCGCGCGACGTATACAAGCAGATGGGCCTCTACATCATGCTCATCGTGGCCTTCGCCATCGTGCTGTCGCGCGCCGAGGTCTTCGCCATGCGGAACAAGCTCATCCCGTCCATGATCGACGGAGCCGGCATGGGCGTGGGGTTCCTGCTCGCCCTGGCGCTTATCGGCGTGTTCCGGGAATTCCTCGGCAAGGGCGCGCTCTGGGGCGTCCAGATCCTCTCGGTGAAGCCGCTGCCCATCATGGTCCTCCCCGCGGGCGGCTTCTTCGCCATGGGGCTCATCATGGGTGGGCTCAACTGGATCGACCGCAAGTACTTCGGCGGCACCGGAGCGAGCAGCGGAGGACACTAGCAGCAATTCAGTATTCAATGTTCAAGATTCAATATGGCGTGTGAGTTTCTCTTTTGAATTTTGAATTTACCGTTTTGAATCATTATTGTCACCGGAGGTTCCCATGTGGCAGGACGTATTGACGATCTTCATCGCTTCGGCGCTCATCAATAACTTCGTGTTCGCCCGCTATCTCGGCCTCTGCATCTTCTTCGGCGTGACCAAGAAGATGGAGACCGCCGTGGGCATGAGCTTCACGTTCACGGGCGTGATGCTGATCGGAGCGGCGCTGAACTGGTTCATCTACAAGTACGTGATGATGCCGCTCCACATCGGCTTCCTGAAGATCGTGATCTTCATCGGCGTGATCGCCGCGTTCGTGCAGGCCGCGGACACGATCATGAAAAAGGTGACCCCGGCGCTGTACTACAAGCTCGGCATCTACCTCGCGCTGATCACCACGAACTGCATCATCCTTGCCGTGCCGCTCCTGAACGCCGACGAGTACGCGGACAGCCTCTTCAAGAGCATGGCGCTCGCGCTGGGCTCCGGCCTCGGGTTCAGCCTGGCGCTCATCATCATGGCGAGCATCCGGGAGAAACTGGAGCTTGCCGATGTGCCGCGGTCCTTCCAGGGGCTGCCGATCTCGTTCGTGCTGACCGGGCTGATCGCCCTGGCGTTCCTCGGGTTCTCGGGGATGATAACGCTGTAAAGACATATTCAAGGTTCAATAGCAAGAACCACGGTCGAAGTCAGTTCCTCATAGAGGGGAAACACCATGTTTGAACAATTGACCCAGTCGCTGATGAACGCGTTCTCCCATGTGCTGGGAGCCTATCTGAACAAGCTCGTGCCCATGGTCGGGGTGGGCGGATCCGTAGAAACGCTCGAGAAGGTGCCTTTTGACATTATCCTCTACGGGCTCGTCGTCCTCGCGGCGCTTGGCGTCGTCTTCGGCATCGCGCTTGCCATCGTGGCATCGAAATTCGTCGTCAAGGTCGACCCGAAGGTCGAGCAGGTCCGTGAGACGCTGCCCGGCGCCAACTGCGGCGCCTGCGGTTTTGCCGGCTGCATGGGCTACGCCGAAGCGGTGGTCGGGAATCCCGATGTCGCCCCCCATCTCTGCGCACCGGGGAAATCCGCGGTGGCAGAGAAGATCGCCCAGATCACCGGCAAGGCGGCGGGAACGGTGGACCCCAAGATCGCGCGGGTGTTCTGCCAGGGCGGCCGGAGCAAGAGCCAGAGGAAGTTCATCTACACCGGCGTCATGGACTGCACGGCGGCCGTGCTCGCGGCGGGCGGCGAGCCATTCCGACACCGCACCGCCGGTGACGCGGCGCACGAGAAATCGCAGGAACGGTTCGTCCGGGCTTGAAGACAGGCTGTAGGGTCGGGAGTCGCCGCCGTCGTTGTAGAGCACGGCGCACTCCCCTGGAACAAACGGGTAGCCGCGCCGCTCGAGTTCGAGC
>JAAXXJ010000450.1 GCA_013334545.1 Nitrospirota bacterium
GCAGATGCTGGTTGAAACAGCAGCCGAACAGTGGGGGCTTCCTGCTGAAAAATGCGTCACCAGAGACAGCAAAGTCATTCATCCGGACGGACGCAGCCTCACCTACGGGCAACTGGCAGAAGCCGCTGGAAAACGGACGGTTCCCCAAATTCCCCGTCTGAAGGATCCGAAAGATTATCGGATTATCGGGACCCAAAGAAAGCGGCTGGATATCCCGGATAGAGTGGCGGGCAAGACCGTTTTCGGCTTTGATTTCACCGTACCCGGTATGTGCATCGCTGTTGTGGCGCGTCCGCCCCGTTACGGAGCATCGCTTGAATCCTATGATGCGGAAGCGGCCACGGCAGTCAAAGGAGTGATCAAAGTGGTCCCTCTTGAAAACAGGATTGCGGTATGCGCGGAAACGACGTACACCGCCATGCTGGGCAGAAATGCGCTCAAGATAAGGTGGTCCAAAGGTTCCCATCCGAACCTGAATAGTGACACCCTGGATGCCTTGTTTAAAGAGCATCTTGAGAAAGCGGGGGCAGTGGCCAAAAACAGCGGTGATGTGAAAAAGGCATTGGCAGAAGCCGCCCAGACAATAGAGCAATCCTACAAACTGCCCTACATTTCTCACGCCCAGGCGGAACCGATCAACTGCACCGCTCATGTGGAAAAAAATCGATGCCGGGTGTGGATTCCGACCCAGGGACAGACCGTCACCCAGCTTACGGCATCCAAAATAAGCGGTCTGCCCATTGAAAAGGTGGAAGTCATGACCCTGCCTGCGGGCGGCGGTTTCGGACTGCGCGGAGAACAGGATCCGGTTGAAGATTCGGTCTTGCTTTCCAAAACCCTTAATCGGCCGGTCAAAGTAATATGGAGCCGTGAAGACGATTTTGCCAATGACCGTTTCCGTCCGGCAAGTCAGTGCAGCATAAAGGCCGGATTGGATAAGGACGGCCGGCTGGGAGCCTGGTCTCATAAAGTTGCCGCGCCATCCGTCATGTCCAGGCTGATGCCTGAATATGTGAAGGACGGCATTGATCCGGATGCTGTTTCGGGCATCACGGATATGCCTTATTCTCTCCCGAACCTTCTTGTGAACTATGTGATGGTGAATTCCCCAGTAACCGTAGGATTTTGGCGGTCGGTGGGATACTCCGTCAATGCTTTTGCCGTGGAATCCTTTATGGATGAACTGGCCTATTCAGCGGGAAAGGATCCGGTTCAGTTCCGTCTGGATCACATGGAAAAAGACTCCAGACCCTATAAGATCCTGTCACTTCTGGCCGAAAAAGGCGGATGGAACAGTCCTGTTCCCAAAGGCAGGGCAAGAGGCGTTGCCATAACGTCATGTTTTGAATCATTTGCCGCGCATATCGCGGAGGTGTCTGTCGGAGAAAAAGGGAAAATTACGGTTCACAAGATGATCTGCGCCATCGATTGCGGCACCGCCGTGTATCCAGATGCGATCCGAGCCCAGGCTGAAGCCGGTGTCATCATGGGACTGAGCGCGGCTTTTCATGAAAAGGTCAGTTTTGAAAACGGCGGTGTGAAGACGAGCAACTATGACAGCTACCCTGTTCTGAGCATGTCTCAAGTGCCTGAAATAGAAGTGCATATCGCCAAGAATACCCTTAATGCCGGGGGCGTTGGTGAGCCTGTTTTACCATCGGTGGCCCCCGCTGTGGCCAATGCTTTATTTAAGGCCACGGGGGTGAGGCTGAGAGAGTTGCCCTTCAAGAGAGAATTGTTGATCAAGGGTTAGATTAAAGACCTCAAGATTTGTACCCATTGCAATATGCAGTTGAAATGGTATCCATGGTCTAGACCTGATCTCTTAGGTTACAGGTAACGAAAAACAAAAAGCGCTTTTATCAGGAAGCCAAACTTTCATAAGTTGTCTGAGCAGAAAGAGCCAAGGAGCATTGTATCGGTAATGAATTCTTATCGCTCAATAGCATGGAGAGGTTTGATATTAATGTTGCTCGCAATCTTCAATTCAGGTTGTTCGGTATTTGGGATCCGTACGTATGAGACGACCAAATACGAATTGATTTTCGATGAGGCGAACAAAGAGATCAGATACTATGATTCTTACATCGTCGCAAAAACAACGGTGAAAGGGGAGTTCAAAGAGGCCCAGGGCGCTGCTTTCCGGATTCTGGCTGGTTACATTTTTGGCGATAATGAAAAAAAGCAAAAGATTGCCATGACCGCTCCGGTTGTGCAGGAGCCGACCGCGGGGAGTGAAAGGATCCCAATGACCGCCCCGGTCAT
>JAAXXJ010000451.1 GCA_013334545.1 Nitrospirota bacterium
CGCATCCTCGGGGGCGGGCTTCTCCACCAGGTGCTTCACGAGGTACACGTCGTTCTCGATCTTCCGGGCGTCGATGATGCCGTAATTGCGCGTCTGCGACCGGGGCACCTTCTGGATGGCGAGGATCGTCCCGGGATAACGCCGGTACACGTCCATCATCTGCCGGAGGACCGGGGTGTCCGCGTCAATGATGTCGTCGCCCAGGAGCACCGCGAAGGGGTCATTGCCTACCACGCGCTTGGCCGTGAGCACGGCGTGGCCCAGGCCGAGAGCCTTCTTCTGGCGGATGTAGCAGAAGGTCACGAGGTCGGCGATGCGCTGCACCTCGTTCAGGATCTTGTGCTTGCCTTTTGCCTTGAGCTCCTCCTCGAGCTCGAAGGCGACATCGAAATGGTCCTCGATGGCCCGTTTGCCGCGGCCCGTGACCAGCACCACCTCTTCGATCCCCGACTGGACGGCCTCTTCCACCACATACTGGATGAGGGGCTTGTCCACCAGGGGGAGCATTTCCTTGGGCATGGCCTTCGTCGCGGGCAGGAACCGCGTCCCGAGCCCCGCGGCGGGAAACACCGCCTTCGTGATCTCCTTCTTCACGTGCATCTCCTTGGCCGAATTTCCGCGACGAACGTATTCTAGGTTACGGGGAATGAAATGTCAAGAATGGAGCGTCTGCCGCTTCTCACTATCTCGGGATCGGCACGCTGCCCATGTAGTACTTGAGATCATCGTCGGTGAATCTGAGGCCGGCGCCGATGAATGCCGACCGCCGGTCGCGATTCAGAATATTGTCATAGCCGGCGTTCAGGAACAGGACCTTGGTCAGGAACATGTTCGCCGTTGCCTTGACGTTCGCCCGCGTATTGTTCGGCTCCTTGCTGTTGGAGTTCCAGGCATCGAGGCTGAACTTCACCCGGTCGTCGAAGGCAAAGAGGTCGCCCCCCACGCCGCCCGTGGACTCAATGAGCCCCATGCGGAACGCAAGGTTCCCGTATCGTTTGGCGAACATAATGCTGAACTTGAGCTTGTCCTCGTAGGTCTCGGTCACCGTCGTGCTGCCGGGCGGCGTGCTGGTCGTCTCGGTGCGCGAATACTTCCCGTAGGGGTCGGACACGAGCTCAAGGATATAGTACTGGTCCGCGCGCGGTTTCAGCTCAAGCGTGAAATAGTTCTTGAACTTCGGGAACAGGTACTCGGACCGGAACCCGATGGTTGTCTTCAGACGCTCCACCCGTGAGGTATAGTCCGCGATGCCCTTGGCCGCGCTGTCGATGTTGGTGTACATGCTTTCGTCCGTCACGAGCTTGCCCAGGGTCCCCTCGCCGCGGTCGATCCGCTTGGTGACCTCGTTGATCGAAGCGAGGGCAAGCTCCGCGTTCTTGGACGCCTCGCGGACGTTCTCCATGGTCACCTTGAGATTGTCCTTGTTGTCGTTCACGACGCCGTTCAGGTTCTGCGCGAGATCGTTGAGGCGGGTGATCAGTTCGCTCCCGTCGCCTTGCAGGGCGTAGGAGAATTCCTTGATGTTCGCCGTGGTCTGGCGGAGGTCCTGCAGGATGTCCTCCATGGACTTTTCGCCGCGCTGGCTGCCGAAGACCTGGCGGAGCGATGCCGTCACCTGTTTGATGTCGCCGGCAATGTCCGAAAGCTGATTGACGAGCCGGTCCACGTCGCTGGGAGAGGCCGTCACCTCAAGCCGCTCGTTGTCCTGGTAGAAGCCGGAGCGCTCACGGGGCTGCCGTCCGCCCTCGGTCCCCTTGGCGGGAACGATGTCCACGTACTTGTCGCCCAGGAGGCCCATGGTCTTTACCGCGGCCTCCGCTCCCCGGCCGATCTTCACGTTCGGATTGATGCGAAGGGTGACCTTTGCCCGGCTGTTCTCGAGCTCCACGGTCTCCACGGTCCCGATCTTCACGCCGGCCATGCGCACCGCGGCCTTCGCATCGAGACCGGCCACGGAGTCGAACAACGCCACGACGCGGTACCCCTTCTTCTCGCCGATCTCATACTTCCCGACGGCAAAGGTCATGTACATCAGGATCACCGATCCCACCAGCACCAGCAGGCCGACCTTCGCCTCTGCGCTCAATTTCGCCATACAAGCTCCATCTCCCTTGCGGAATGCGGAATGCGGAGTGCGGATTTACCTATCATAAAAGGTCCCGTTCAAACGGGGGATTGCGGATTTGGGCCCTCCGGAGCATAGCATGCGTTGTTCATTCCGCAATCTACGGTCCGAAATCGCGTCAATCCGCCGTGATCGGT
>JAAXXJ010000132.1 GCA_013334545.1 Nitrospirota bacterium
TGACCCAGCGCGTGGGCGTAGACATGCAGCGGGAGGCCTACAGCCATGTTGTACGTTTCGAAGATGGTCAATAGTGCCCTGTCATGAAAATACAAACCAGGATCATAAGCGCCGCGATGCTGGTCGTCGCCATCACCACGATCGTCTATGCCGTCTATTTCCTCGGCAAGGAACGGAAGGCCGTCCGTACGCAGCTTGAAGCGACGATCAAGAACAACGAAACGCTGCTCAAGGTCGTGACCGCAGGCCCCCTCTACGACGGCAATGTGGAGCAGCTGGATACCATTCTTGACTCCCTGTTCACCAACCCCGATATCGTCCGGATCGAGCTCCAGGAGTTCAATGGGAACATCAGGATGTACCGGACAAGAACGCCGGCGCCAACGATGGGCGAAACGATCACGAACCACGTCGTGATCAGCCGGAACATCGATGCACTGGGAGAGATCTATACCATCTACTCGACGGCGCTGCTCGAACAGCGACTTCTGCAGTCCCGCAGCCAGATCGTCCTGTTCTCGGTCGTCCTGGTGCTGGGGCTTTCCGGCGTCATCTTTCTGGTGGCCAAGGGGCTCACCGGCCCCATTGAGCGCCTCACGGTCGCTGCCCGGGATATGGCAAACGGCCATTTGGACCGGGAGATCAACGCCAGCGGCGCAGAAGAGCTGCGGAGCCTCGGCCAGAGCTTTATCCGCATGCGCGATGCCATACGCGGAAAAATGGCTGATCTCGAGTCGCAGAACGAGGCGCTGCGATTAAAGGACCAGGCGATAGCGTCATCCATCAACGGTATCGTCATAGCCAGCCCTACAGGTGTCATCACCTATGTCAATGCCGCGTTCCTTCATCTTTGGGGATACGATCAGGAATCCGACGTTCTGGGACGGTCGGTCGTGGACTTTTGGGAAGACAAGGATGGCGCCGCACAGGTGATGCAAGCGGTGCTGACCTCGGGCGGCTCACATGGAGAGCTGAGGGCCAGGAAGAGCGACGGCTCTCCATGCGACGTCGAGTACTCGGCAAGCGTGGTGAAGAACGCGTCTGGCGCCACGACGCACCTAATGGGGTCCTTCGTCGACGTCACTGAACGGAAGATCGCCGCAGAGGCCCTGCAGGAAAGCGAATCGCGTCTGCAGCAGGTCGTCCGTGTTTCCGGCATCGGCATATTCGATCACAACCAGCTCACGGATACCATCTATTGGTCACCGCAGCAGCGCGAGATCTATGGCTGGGGATCTCAGGAAACCGTGACTCTGGACGGATTTATCCGCGCGATCCACCCTGAGGACGCCGCGAGGATCACGGAGGCTATGCGTCGCGCTCACGATCCGTCGGGTGACGGCTTGTTCGACGTGGAGCATCGTATCATCCGCAGTGACGGCGCCGTCCGCTGGCTGACAACGCGCTCACGGACCTTCTTCGACACTATCGACGGTACGCGTCGTCCTATCCGGACCGTCGGCGCCGTCCGCGACATCACCGAGCAAAAGCAGGCAGAGCAGGAACGGGAGAAACTGCACGCCCAGTTGACCCACGCGCAAAAGATGGAGTCCATAGGCAGGCTTGCCGGGGGGGTGGCGCATGATTTCAATAACATGCTCAGTGTGATCCTCGGCTACACCACCCTGATGAAGGGCAAACTTCCGGCCGCCGATCCGCTCATGCAGTTTTTGCAGGAAATCGAACACGCCGCCATCCGTTCGCGCGATCTCACCAGCCAGCTTCTCGCCTTCTCCCGCAAGCAGGTCGTCGCTCCGAGAACAGTGAATCTGATCCGCCTGATCGAGAGCGTGCAGAAGTCGCTGACCAGAATGATCGGCGAGGACATCGAGCTGCGGGTCATCCCCGCAGAGGGACTGTGGAGCGTCAAGATCGATCCGATGCAGGTGGACCAGATCATCATGAACCTGGCGATCAACGCCCGTGATGCCATGCCGAACGGCGGCAGTCTGACCATCGAAACCGCCAACGTCCAGCTCGATGAGGCCTACTGTCGCCAGCATGCCGGCTTCCGGCCCGGGTCCTTTGTCCTGCTGACCGTCAGTGATAATGGGAACGGCATGAGCAAGGAGATCCTGTCGCATGTCTTCGAGCCGTTCTTTACGACCAAGGAGTTCGGCAAAGGCACGGGCCTCGGTCTCGCCACCGTCTACGGCATCGTCAAACAGAACGACGGATTCATCAGCGTATATAGCGAGGTGGGGCAAGGAACAACCTTCAGGATCTACCTTCCCCGGGCCGTTGATGAAAAAGCTTTGCCGGAAGCGCTTTCCCCGGCGGCCGCTCCCGCACTGTCCGGCGCCTGCACCGTCGGGCTGGTGGAGGACGATGCAATGGTGCGCGAGCTGACGTTGCTGCTGCTCAAGACACTCGGTTATTCCGTTCTCGTTGCCAATTCACCGGCACATGCGTTGTCGCTGTGCGAGCGAAAAGATATACCGATCGATCTTCTGATGACCGACGTCGTTATGCCCGGCATGAACGGGAAAGAGCTGTTGAGGAGGGCGAACGCGATCCGGCCGGGCATCAGGGTGCTGTTCATGTCCGGTTATACAGCGAACGTCATTGCCCACCACGGCGTGCTTGATGACGGCATCAAATTCATCCAGAAGCCCTTCAGCATCGCCGACCTCGCCCAGAAGGTCCAGGATGCTATCCGGGGCGGATCGTGATCGCGCGTTGTTCCGCGGCCCTCGTTGTGCGTATGCGTTCTTCGGATCGTTCCACTCGGAAAGCGCTGTCCTGCTGTCGTGAAACGAAGATCACCCTTTCCGGTGAGATCAAAACCTATCCGTGCGAGCTGGTCTCGCTCAACAACGGCTTGGGCATCCTGCGGTACGTCATCGACCGGGAGTACGATGTCCACGGAGTAGTGCTTGCCCCGGGAGACGAGACCATCGCCCTGTACTGGGAAGACCGGCCCTATACCTTATATATCTGGCACAGGAGGACAGCGGAGACCCCCGTGTACTATTTCAACATCGCTGACTGCATATCGCTTGCGCCGCGGGAGTTCATCTGGCGCGATCTTGCAGTGGACATCCTCGTGGACGGCAGGGGTGTTCATGTTTTGGATGAACATGAACTGCCTGCCGACCTCGACGTTGACCTGGGGCGTTATATCAGGGAAGCACAAGCGCACATCCTGGTCCATTATGATAATATTATTCAGAACGTTCACATGCTCATGCCTTTCTGACACAAAACTCGCCTGATTGAACCGCGAGGGCGCAATGGTCGCACGGGACGGCATACAGACCAGGGCGACAGGCCCTTGTACTCCTTCGCGTTCTTCGCGGTGAGCGGCCCTGCCCCCTCTGCCATCATCTTCCTTCTTGCGGCCCACCCGGGGTTTGCCATTGTCAAATGCCCGTGGTTACGCTACAATCCCTTCGTGCGGCTTGACCTGTTCCTGAAGACCACCCGCCTGGTGAAACGAAGGACCGTGGCGCAGGAAATGTGCGATGGAGGAAGGGTGCTGGTGAATGGCAGCCCCGCCAAATCGGCGAAGGAGGTCAGGCCCGGTGACCTCCTGCGGCTATTGTACGCTTCGCGGACCCTCGACATCGAGGTCCTCGGCGTCCCGGCATCGTCGAAGAACGTCCGGACACCGCCGGAAGAGCTGTACCGGATCACGGGGGAGCAGCGGCTGCAGCATGAGAACAACACATGAATAAAAAACCCCTCATCGCCATAACCATGGGCGACCCGGCGGGCATCGGGCCGGAGATCATCGCCAAGGTCTTCGACACCGGCGAGGTCTTTTCGCACTGCCGTCCGGTCATCGTCGGCAACGCCGGCGTCATGAAGAAGATCGTCGAGGACCTGCGCCTCTCGGTCTCCATGCGCACCATCGGCACCATCGCCGAAGCCGATCCCGCTTCCGGCAAAGCCGATGTCCTGCACCTCGCCAACGTTGACCTCGCGAAGCACCTTTGGGGCCGTCCGAACGCGGCGTCGGGGAAGGCTGTCGTCGAGTATGTCAAGCTGGCAGCGGAACTTGCGATGTCGCGGAAGGTCGATGCCATCGTTACGGCGCCGATCAACAAGGAAATGATGAATGCGGCCGGGTTCGACTATAGCGGCCATACAGAGCTCCTGGCGAGCCTCACTAACAGCACGAACTACGGAATGATGTTCGTCGGCGGCGGGCTCAAGCTCATCCTCGTGACGATCCACCACGCGATCACCGACCTCCCCCGGCTCATCACCCGTGACCGCGTGCTCAGGACCATCAGGCTGGCGCATGCTGCCATGCAGGGGTTCGGCATCGAGAAACCGCGCGTCGGCGTCGCCGCGTTCAATCCCCACGCCAGTGAGGGCGGCCTCTTCGGCCACGAGGAATTGGATGAGATCCTTCCCGCCGTGCTCGCAGCGCGCGGTGAGGGCATCGACGCCAGCGACCCCCTTCCGGCCGACACGCTGTTCTTCAAGGCACGGAACAACTATTTCGACATCGTGGTCGCCATGTACCATGACCAGGGCCTGGCCCCGTTGAAGATGCTCGCCTTTGGCAACGCCGTGAACGTAACCGTCGGCCTTCCGATCATCCGCACGTCTGTTGACCACGGCACGGCCTACGATATCGCCGGGAAAGGATGTGCTGACCCGTCCAGCCTGCTCGAGGCCGTCAAGCTCGCCGCACAGATATCAAAGCACCAAAAGGGCGCCGGTGAGGAGCGCGCATGAACGGCCAGCCCTCGCCTTTTCTCACCCGCCCCCAGCTCTTCGCCGCGATCTTTTTCTCGGTCTTCATTGTTCTGCTCTACCAGATGGCGAGGCTCCTTGCACCATTTTCCTCGTCGCTTCTGTGGGCGGGGGTCATCGCCCTTGCTCTGGCCCCGCTGTACCAACGCATGGTCCTGTTCGCCAAAGGCCGGACCGGCCTGGCAGCGGGCATGATGACCTTCGGCGCGCTGCTCGTCGTGGTCGTCCCGGCGGTCATCCTGCTGGTCGTGCTCGTGTCACAGGCCGTTGGCATGTATCAGTGGGCTTCGGGTCTTGTCCAATCAGGCAAACTGGCGGATGCCTGGGCCAGACTTGCGTCTCCGATGATGGACCGCATCCTGCAGCATCCGCTTCTCCAGGGCGTTGATGTAAAAGGCTTTGCCATCAAGGGCCTCAGTGAGGTCTCTTCGGGCTTGGCGGCCCAGCTCGGTGGCGTCCTCAAAAATACCGTGCTGTTCACGTTCAATCTGCTCATCATGCTCCTCTCGCTCTTCTTTCTGTTCCGCGACGGCGAGCGCTGGTACGCCTCGGTGGCCAGGCTCCTCCCCTTCACCCAGGATCAGCAGCAGACCATTGCGAGGAGGTTCCAGGACACGTTCAGCGCGGTCGTCAACGGAGTCTTCCTCGTCGCGCTTCTCCAAGGGGTCATGACCGGCATCGGGCTCGCTCTGTTCGGCGTGCCCTTCCCCGTGTTCTGGGGTTTCCTCGCCGCTATCCTTGCGCTGCTCCCCATTGGCGGCGCAGCGCTCATATGGGCCCCCGCGGCCGTCTACCTCTACCTGACCGGGTCAGCGATCAGCGGTATCCTGCTCGCGGTCTGGGGCGTGGTCCTGGTCTCTCTGCCCGATAATTTCCTAAAACCCCTCCTCATCGGCAGAAAGGCGAAGATCCCAACGTTCCTGCTCTTCATCGGGATCCTGGGTGGGTTACAGGTCTATGGGGTCCTGGGCATTTTTGCCGGCCCGCTGGTCGTCACGCTGCTTACCGCCTTCGTCCAGATATACCGAGAGGAGTTCGTGGAGAAGTAGCAACAGAAAAAAAATGTTTTTTGCCACGGATTCACACGGATAAGATCTGATCAAAGCAAGATCGATTCACAGCGACGCTCGGTTCTTAATCCGTGTCCATCCGTGGTTAATAACGTTGTTCGTTCCTAAGGAGGGAGATCGAGAGAATGGAAGATCTGGCAAAATCCGACACCTGGCGGGTGTTCCGCATCATGGCGGAGCTGGTCGAAGGATTTGAGGCGCTGAACGGCATCGGGCCGGCGGTGACCGTCTTCGGCAGTTCGCGGCTCCTGCCCAGCTCACCGTACTACAACAAGTGCCTGCAGGTCACGGAAAACCTCGCGAAGAGCGGATTCGCCATCATCTCCGGCGGCGGACCGGGCATCATGGAGGCCGCGAACAAAGGGGCCCGGAGCGGCAACGGGATCTCCGTTGGGCTGAACATCGAGCTGCCCCATGAGCAGACGGCGAATCCGTTCCAAGACGTCAAGGTCGAGTTCCGCTACTTCTTCGTCCGAAAACTGATGTTCGTGAAATACGCGGTGGGATATGTCATCTTTCCGGGCGGGTTCGGGACCATGGACGAGCTGTTCGAGGCGCTCACGCTCATCCAGACCAAGAAGATCCGGAGCTTTCCGGTTATCCTGGTGGGGAGGCAATACTGGGCGGGAATGGTCGAGTGGATGAGGACCGCTGTCCAGGGCATGGGGAATATTGGCGCCGAGGACCTGGACCTCTTTCATGTGGTCGAGGAGCCCGAGGAGGTCTGTGAGATCATATCCCGGCGGTACAAGGACCGGACAGCGGCATTCCCCAGCGACAAGCGCGCATCCCACCGCAAGGGCGTGTAGCGATCCGCTCGGGCGGCGCTACGGCTCATTTTCCCATTTTTTTCTTCGTTTTTCGGCACGGACCTTCCGATGGTGCCTGGCCCGATGCATGCGGAACCATGCCTCGATGTTCTCCCGGTAGATCATGACCAGCAGGATGGCGGCGATTCCGATGCCGACCACCGTGAAGAACGCCCCGTAGCGCGCGTCGCGGAAGAACGTACCGCCGACGGTCAGGAGCGTCGTGCCGAGAAGCCTCCCACTGGTCGACACAAGCAAGAAATCCCGCTGGCCCATGTGCCCCAGTCCCAGCAGGTAGCATAGGATGTCCTTGGGAAAACCCGGGATCAGGAACATGACGAAGGCCAGGAACAGCCCCTTGTGCTTCATCACATAGTCGTACCGCTTGATGACCTCGGCGTTCACAAACACCTCAACAAGGTGCCGCCCCAGCATCCGCGCTATCATAAAGGCCATCCAGGAGCCCATAGTCAGCCCGATGGTCGAGAAGACGATCCCCCAGAAGTTCCCGAATAGATACCCTCCCACGAAGCCCGTTACCTCGCCCGGCACAGGCGCGGCTACGACCTGGAGAGACTGCAGGCCGATGAAGATGAACGCGGAATACGCGCGGTGTTCATGGATGAACTGCGTCATCCGGCGCCGGTCCAGGAACAGGTCGATCAGACCGAATGAATACAGCAGGTAGGTCCCTACGGTGAGCAGTGCGCAAATGAGCAGGAGCTGGATGATGGATTTTCTGTCGAGTTTGAACATGGCTGATAACGCGGTCAGTTCATTTCTTGAACAGGTCGTCCAATGCCTTTCGGGCATTCTCAGGACCGTCTCCAGATCGGGCACCCGCCGCAGCTTCAGCGAACAGGAAGAGGTCGCAGTAGTTGGCCTTATCCTTCTCCCGCACCAGCTCCGCGATCGGCTCGCGGCACTGCTTCGGCGCGGAGCGATCGAAGAACCGGCAGTTCAGGCAGCAACGGAGGTCGGCATGGCAGAAGGGGCACTCGTCCCTGCGTCCGATCTCACGCCTGAGAGCAAGCTCCTTCTTGCACGCGTGGCAGGCCTTCATGACTGTCTCTACTATATATCATCGCCTTTTGTTAGACAAGAGCAAAGGCCCTATCATGGGATATGATACACAAGGCCCGTACCAGACACC
>JAAXXJ010000452.1 GCA_013334545.1 Nitrospirota bacterium
CCAGCGTCTCGCCGCGACCCTGGGCGATATCGCGGGCCAGATTGTCCATGTTGGCGACCATGAACTCGTTCAATTGCTGATTGCTCACGAAGTTCTTCGGCTGCGCGCAGTCCGATGTACCGGTCGTGATACCAAAGGTCTGGTTGCCGTAGATACCATTGGTCGTCGCCTGGAATGTCTGGAGCACGACCGAATTATCAGCGTTCCCCTTGAACAACATGGTGCCAAGGCCACAACCCGTGTTCTGATGCGCCTGTCCGGCGGCGAACGCGGCACCGACGAACACAAGCGACACGGTCACAACTGCCACTACCATGAACACTCTTTTCATTTGCTCCTCCTTGAAAGAAATGAAGTACTGTGATGCTATTAAACCAATACTTGCGGGTCTTGTCAAGCCCCTATTTTTTCGTGCCGCCCCGCTGCCCGAGGGCCTCGTCCAGGAAGCGGACCAGCTGCTTGCGCACCGCATCATCTCCAAGGGACTGTAAGTGCCCGGGCCGAGCCGTGAGCCAGAGCCCTTTCGGCTCCCGGGCGGCCTCAAGAAGCATCCTGCCGTGGTGCGTCGGTACCACCGGATCGTCGAGGCCGTGCAGGATGAGGACCGGCACGGGTGAGACCTGCCCGATCCATTTCTCGGCGCTGTAGGAGTCATTAACGGTCCAGGACAGCGGGTACTGAAGGGGCCAGGTGAGCCAGAAACTGTCCAGCTTCTCTCGGGCGATGCGGCGGTAGCTTGAGAATGCGCTCTCGACGACGAGGGCGCGGATGCGGTCCTTGCGCGGCGATCGGGCGACCGTGTAAACGGCTACTGACCCGCCGAGGCTCTGGCCCAGGACCACAACGCGGTCAGGGTCCGTTTCCGGCAGGCTGAACAGTTTCTCGAGCGCGGCTTCAGCATCCTTATGGACGCCATCGAGCGTTGGCTCTCCCCCGGAAAATCCGTACCCGCGGTAATCGATGATGAAGAGATTGAAGCCTTCCTTCACCAGCCACAGCACGCTGTTCACGTGGGTGCTCAGGTTCTGCGCGTTGCCGTGCAGGACCAGGATGCTGCCGCGTGCGTTCTCTGCCGGGAAGTACCAGCCATGGAGGACCATGCCGTCGGATGCCTGGAACACGATGTCGCGGTGCGGGAACAACTTCACCGCAGGCCCCTCCTGCATGTCCCTCGACGGATGGAAGAAGAGCGAGGTGCAGCCCGTCAGCGCGAAGAGGAGAGTAATGAGTATGAAGCGACAGAAGGTTTGCATAAGCGGTGGAACAGTCTCCGCACACGGATGCGAGCAGACAACCATAAAGAACGGAACAGCCACGGCCGTAGCGATCGCCGAGTCCACCGAGAAAAGCATCAGGCGATGTTCAGGTTTTTCTCTGTGCGCTCTTTTTACTCTGCGACATGAACTGTTGCTGTTTCCTTCTTTGCAGATCCGTGTTCATCTGCGAAGATCCGCGTCCAATTGTCTCTGCCGTCCCGCTCGATAAAAAAGCCCCTTTGGGCGAGACCCAAAGGGGCTTGGACGTTGCACAACAGCCGTTCTAATTCGCGATCTTCACGATGTCGCCTTCTTTGAAACCGGTGCCCGACGAGGGGCTGGCGATCGAAAGGTCCGCCTGGTCACCCAGATCGTTCTTGGTCACGAGCGCCTGGCCGATCTTGGTCTCCGACGTGCCGAGCTTCACCTTTGTCACTGGATCGATGATGGCCTTGCCCGCCCGGAACACATCGAGCTTGGTTCCGACTTTGAGCCCCGACTTCTCGCCGGCGTTGATGTACAGGTCGCGCCCCTCCACCTGGGCGATCCGGCCGTTCCACTTGCGCTTGCCGAGCCCCTTCGTCATGTTCACCATGGCCTTGGTGAGCGCATCGCGCAGGGCGCCGTCGCGGAGGTCCGGATCGTAGGCTGACTTGCCGCCCATGCCCAGCACCTTGCCCGTGCCCTTCTCATAGATGCCTGCACCGGAATCGGCCATGAGCTGCACACCCGTCGTCGTGTCCACGATGCGGTAGTCCACCGTTACCCGGGCGATCTGCTTCTTCGATTTATACACCAGCATGTCCTGGCCTTCCTCGGTCTCGGAGTAGGCGGTCACCGCGCCGGTCACGATAGCGTTCAGGCCAAGGATCTCGCCCATCTTCGCCGCTGTGTCCGGGTTCACGGCGCCCGTGGCGCCCATGTGCTGCTGCTGCATGATGGACTCGATGTCCTGTTGAGGGATGATGATGAACCGATTCGTCTTCTGCAAGATCGTG
>JAAXXJ010000133.1 GCA_013334545.1 Nitrospirota bacterium
CGATCGTGGTGATGGCGACGACCAGCATCGCGGCGCTTATGATCCTGGTTTGTATTTTCATGACAGGGCACTATTGACCATCTTCGAAACGTACAACATGGCTGTAGGCCTCCCGCTGCATGTCTAGGCCCACGCGCTGGGTCAACTGCCGCCACCGTTTCGCGACCGTGTCCAGCGCGACCTGGGGCGAATCGCGGCCCGTCAAGGCACGATAGACGCCTACCGACAGGATGTACACGTACTCCTGTCCCCGATGGATGCGCAGATCGAGCACACGGTTGCGGCTTTTGCTCATTTGCTCGAGGGTCTCGACGTAGGATCGCGCCACATCCTCGTCCCAGCCCGCGCGCTCGACCCAGTACCGCACATCCAGATCGGACGAGCGGAAGGGGTTCATTCCGAAGTGGCCGACGAGCATGTCCGACCGGTGGTTCTCTGCATTGGCGTAGAAACCGAGAAAATCGAAGGCCGCGTCCTTATACGGTGTCGAGCGGGGGACGGCGCTGGTCCAGCCGTAGACGATGTAGGGAACGAAATTGACCTCCGTGAAGGTGTCCCACTTCCCGGCCTTTCGGTTCCAGACCTTCCTCGATCCCGGCGAGAGGGCTGCTGCGACCTTGTTCCGGAGCGGGTTACCCGGTTCCATGGCCTCGATGAAGGGATCGTCCCAGGAGTCGGAGAAGACCGCCTCACCGCTGCCGAAGGAGTGGATCACCTGCGGGAAGGTGAAACTGCGCCCGCCGGGCGGATAGAGGTCCTGGGCGGCGACGAAGTCCTTCAAGGCCTCGACGAACCCGGGCGTATTGATGAGCGGCTCCATCGACTTCAGGTCGAAATAGAACCCGCCCTTGACACGGGGATGCTTGGCATAGGGCGCAGCGCGCTTGATGAACTGGTTCCCGAGCAGGGCGTCGCTCACCGTCACCTCGGCGATGCCGCTGATGGGGCGTCCATTGGAAAGCTTCCTGCTCTGGAAGAAGCGGGCGATCGCCTGCAGCTCCGGCCAGGTCTTCGGCACCTCGAGGTCCCGGCCGGTCTTCTTTTTGAAGTCGGCCCTATACGCCGGGTCCTCAAGCAGGTCTCTCCGGTACTGCAGATAATGCCGGTCTCCGTCGATCGGGACCTGGTACGCTACGGCACCCCAGCTCGCAATGTTCTTATAGTGGGGCAGGACATCCTGGTACTGGGCGGAGTCGAGCATCTTCCGGGGAATGGGCTCCAGGTAGGACAGCACGTCGGCGATCCACATGGAGCCGTAGAACACGACGTCATATTTGCTGTGCTTCAGGCCGTACAGCAGTTCCTGGTACAGCTTGTCGAAGGGGACAAAGTGGATATTGATCTTCGCTCCGGTGAGCTTCTCGAACTGACCGGCATGCAGTTCCACCGGCTCTCCCAGCACCGGCTTCTCGAGCGCGAGCACGTTCAAGGTGATGCCGCGGTAGTTCTTCTTCGCCATTGCCTGGGAAGAGTAGGGGTCGGAAGCCGCGGTCGGCTCCGTCGCTGTGCCTCCTAGCGCGGGGACCGCGGTCAGGACAGTGATGAGTGCGCAAAAGCCAAGAGTACTACCAGCGGCCAGCATTCGATTCATCACGTCCTCCCGGGAGATTGGTTTCTATATATATGCATCAATCGTACAATAAATTATTGCATATTTCAACTTAGATTCGTTCTAATCTACAGAGCTGTCTTGCCGGTATCGCTTCATCCGTGATCGTCCATGGTTCAGCAGGAGCTGCGTCCAGGAACGGCCTGGGATGTCACTGCACCGGTCCGTCGAACTTCATTCCGTCCAGCGCGGAGGTCTCGAATTCGGCGACCTGCATGATGACGCCATAGATGCGCAAGAGCGTGCTGTTCGTCACCTCCAGAACAGCGGAGAGCCGGTCCTTGGAAGCTATCTCACCCCGGAGCAGGACCTTGCGCGTGCCGTCCAAACGGAGCTGGAAGTGGACCCACTCGAATCTACCGTCCAGCCGTTTTTTCACGGCCAGCTTGTAGATCCCGATGCCCGGTATCTGCGGCGTCGCCCAGAGGCCGGCTACTTTCTCGCCTTTGTCGACGTTCATAACAGCGTGCGATCTCGGGTCAGGACCGGTCATATTTTTCCACCGTTAACGTACGATGAAGCTCCGCATCGATACTGAGCGATGCTGAAAACCTTCATGAATATATTCGACGTTCTCTACTTTGCCGCGAAGAGCAGCGATAGAGAGAAGCGGAAGGTAATGCTCGTTGGTCGGGACAGCATGGAATCCCATGTCCCGGTCGCGGCTGTCGAAATTGATCAGGAGATCATCATCCTTCCGTGCCAGCGCATCGGTCACCTGCTCGTCGAACTTCCTCGCCCAGGGAAAGGGCTCCTCGCCGAACTGATGCCAGCTGATGAGCCGCAGGTTGTGCACGATGTTGCCGCTCCCGATGATGAGCACACCCTCGGACCGGAGCGGCCGGAGGAAGGATGCGAGCTGAAAATGCTCTGCTTCGTCCTTGTTGCCGTCGACGCTCAGCTGGATGACCGGGATGTCGTGCCCGGGATAGAGCTGATGAAGGACCGCCCAGGTGCCGTGGTCGATGCCCCAGTGGTCATCGGGCGAGACCGGGATGTTCTTGCCGAGCCTGGTAATATATTCCGCGTCCTTCGGGGAGCCGGCAGGATCGTAGATGACATCGTACAAATCGTCCGGGAAGCCGTAGAAGTCATAGATCTGCTTCGGCTTGGCCGCGCCGGTGACGAAGGTGCCGTCGGTCACCCAGTGGGCGGAGACGCAGAGGATGAGGCGGGGCTTTGGCAGAGCTGTTCCCGCCTTCCGGAGGCTCTCGGTGAAATCGTTCTGCTGGATGATGTTCATCGGCGAACCATGGCCGACGAACAGGAGGGGCATAAGGTCTGACATGAGTGTTCCTGAGCATTGTCGTGCCCGCGAAGGCGGGCATCCAGTTATATGCCAATGCCTGGATTCCCGTTTACGCGGGAATGACGAATAACATCGGACAACACCAAGGGAGTACAGCGAGCATCTTACCCGATCGTCTTGACCGCCGCCTCGATCCTTTTGACGACCTTGTCCTTTCCCATGACCTCGATGACGTCAAAGATGCCGGGGCTCACCGTCCCGCCGGTCAAGGCCACGCGCACAGGCTGGGCGAGCTTGCCGAGCTTCATGCCTTTTGCGGCCACGAGATCGTTGAACGCCTTCTCGATTGTATCATGGGCGAAGGGCTCGAGCACCTTGAGCGTTCCTGCCAGCTCGGTCAGGAGCGGGGCCACATCGGTCGTCAGGTGCTTGGCCCTTGCCTTATCGTCCATGGCGATCTCATCCCGGATGAACGGGATGGCCCCGGTCTTCATCTCGACGAGCGTGTGGCTGCGTTCCGTCAGTATCTTGATGAGCTTCTGCATCCACGCGGCATCAGGCTCCTTGCCTTCAGCAACAACGCCGTCCTTCTTGAGAAGGTCGAGAACGAGCTCGGCGAGCCTGCCGTGGTCTGCCCGCTGGATGTAGTGGTGGTTCAGCCAGAGCAGTTTTTCGGGATTGAAGACCGACGGCGCCTTGCCCACGCTGTCGAGGGCGAACTTATCGATCAGCTCCTGGCGTGAGAAGATCTCTTGGTCGCCGTGGGACCAGCCGAGCCGGGAGAGGTAGTTGACGAGCGATTCGGGCAGATAACCCAGGTCGACGTATTCGGTGACCGCGGTCGCGCCGTGGCGCTTCGATAACTTTGTCTTGTCCGATCCGAGGATCATGGGAAGATGGGCGAATTCCGGCGGCTCGCACCCCAGCGCCCGGTAGATCTGGATCTGGCGGGGAGTGTTGTTCAGGTGGTCGTCGCCGCGGATGACATGGGAGATCTTCATCGTCACGTCGTCCACCACGACGGCGAAGTTGTAGGTCGGGAACCCGTCGGAGCGCATGATGATGAGGTCGTCGAGCTGCTTGTTCTCGAAGGTTACCGCCCCGCGGACCAGGTCGCGCACCACGGTCTCGCCCTCGTCGGTGGAGTGGAAGCGGAGCACCGGCGAGCGGCCCGGGACGGGTTCCTTCCTACTGTAGCAGGTGCGGTCGTACTTGGGCGGCTTCCCGGCGGCCATAGCGGCCTTTCTTCGAGCCTCAAGTTCCTCAGGCGAGCAGTAGCAATAATATGCCTTGCCTTCCTTCAACAGGCGGTCAGCGTTCTCTCGGTAGATGTCCATACGCTCGGTCTGGCGGTATCCTTTGACTGATCCGTCCGGCAGGATGGACGGCCCCTCGTCCCAGTCCATGCCGAGCCACTTCATGCCGTCGATGATGATCTTGATGGACTCGTCGGTGGACCGCGCCTGGTCCGTGTCCTCGATGCGGAGGATGAAGATCCCCTTGTGGTGGCGGGCAAAGAGCCAGTTGAAGAGTGCGGTGCGGACGCCGCCGATATGCAGCGCGCCGGTGGGGCTGGGCGCGAACCTGACGCGAACGGTATTCATGTGTAAACAATGCTCCTTGAGGGTGGCGATGTTGTCAGGGCGCTATTATACCGCAAAGGGGAAGGGGGAAAAAGGGAAAAAAGGGGGAGGCACCGGGTGGAAGTAGCGATTCAAGGGAGGAAAGAGCGAGCGTAGGTTCTCCTCCCATCAGAGGGCGTCCGCTTTCAGCGATTGGCCAGTCGTCGGAGAACGCGATTCAGAAAATTCACGAAGCACGCCTCCCACGGGCTGCCCAAGTACTTCGCCTTCGATTCGGAAATGCACTCCATCGCCTTTGTCCTCCGCTATTGCAGCATATGATCTGCCAGGTTCGGCCACAAACCATAGCTCTGCGAGGGATATTTTTTGCCATATCGTGTAAAGAGCACAACGGTATGCCTGCCAGGTGGCACATCAACGGAATTTGCACCGGCAAAGGGAGAGTACAGCCTATCAAAAAAGGTGATGCTCGCTCGTTATCGATGATGCTGATGAAAAAACGTTGTTGAATCCCTCCTTCTTCCCGACAATATGCAGGTAGGCTCGCTGATCCAATGGGACGGGCTCTCCAGCGTACATTTTTCTATGTGCATCGGAGGCACAGCCGGCAAGTGCAATCAACAGTATTGCTGAAAGGACGCGGATGCGGTGAATGCCGGTTTGCTTCAGCACTGTTGCCACCTTTCTCCTGATACTCAATCAATTATCAGATCATCGGGACGATAGCATGGGAACAAAGGATTATCAATCCGGCGGTTATAGCGATAGGTCGTTCGCAAGACAAAAAAGAGGGGACGGTTTTCACCGTCCCCTCTTTGGGTACTGCTTTGCCGGTCGGTTTACGCCTTGATGAAGATGATGACCAGCGTGTAGATGGCCAGCGATTCGATCAGCGCCAGACCGATGATCATAGTAGTCATGATCTTGCCGGAGGCTTCGGGATTGCGCGCGATGCCTTCGACCGCCTTGCTGATGCTCAGGCCCATGCCGAGGCTGCCGCCGAACGCCGCGATGGCGATGGCGAAGAGCGCGGCCACACCAGCGGTCAGACCGCCGGCTGCCGCTGCAGGGGCTGCTCCTTCGGCCGCAAACGCAACGGCGGAGACGAGGACCAGGCTGAGGGTCAGAACGAGAACTGCGAGCTTTTTCATCGATTCTTCTCCTTTCTTCTCAATGTGGACTTCTGGCCGGAATCGTGCCGGGTTGCTACCTCCCGGGGAATCCCGCGTTCGCGGGAACGGCGTTCGCCGGGGTAAAAAGCCAAAGACTCATCTGCCACGGAGGCACGGAGACACAGAGGAAAATAATTTACTGAGTAAAAGACTTTGAAGTTCTCTGTGCCCTCTGTGTCTCTGTGGCGAAATCTGTTCTTTTTAATGATGCTCGCTGCCGTGCGCCTCTTCGATGGCGCCGGCGAGGTACAGCATGGTCAGGAGCGTGAAAACGCCCGCCTGGACGAAGGCCACGAATACGCCGAGGCCCAGGACCATGAACACAGGCACGAAGGGCGACAGCGCGAGGAGCGCGACGAGCAGCTTGTGCTTCGCGAGCATGTTGCCGAAGAGACGGAAGGCCAGCGATACCGGCCGCGCGAGGTGGCTGATGACCTCCAGGGGGATCATGAGCGGCGCCAGGAGCGGCATGGGGCCAACGAAGTGCTTGAAGTACGACAGCCCGTGCCTCGAAACGCCGATCACATGGGTTGCGAAGAACACGGTGATGGCCAGCGCCGCCGTCGTGTTGATGTTTCCGGTGGGTGATTCAAAGCCCGGGACCAGCCCCTGCAGGTTGGACAATAGGATGAAGAGAAAGAGGCTGCAAATGAGCGGGAAGTATCGTTTTCCCTCCGGTCCCATGATCTCCTCGATGTAATTGTCAAGGCCTTCGAAGATCACCTCGAACACGTTCTGAATGCCCGTAGGCGCTGTCCTTTTGAGGCTGGCGCGCGCCGCGAGGGCAAGCCCGATCAGCACGGCCATGACGAACCACGTATAGGTGACGATCTCCGGAATTCCATGGATCTCCGGTAGCAGCAGAGGGCCTTCTTTCATACCTGAGCGCTCCTTGGGGGATGGTGCTACGCTCGAAAAATCTACCGGAAAGCCCGTTTCTTGTCAAGCAGAAACCCGGAACTGCCCATAAATATTCCTAATAAATCTATAGAAAATGCTGAAGGCGGAGCGACCCACTATCCGGACGATGATAAAAAAAACAACAAAATTAGCCGGGTCAATGCTATAATCCTTCTTCACAAGCGCGGCCCTCCTGCCGCGCCGCCTGACCATGCAGCCGCTCGTTTGGCGGGGAGCCTGGCCACAATACCTCATGTACTTCTGCATTCGAAGACAGATCGAGTATATCAACAGCGATGAGCGGCTCAGCAAGCTGCAGGGCGTGCCCATCGAACTGGCCTTGCCGCAGGACCTTGACGCGTTCCTGAGGGACAAGGACCGCCTTTCTGACATCGAGCGGCAGGTCCGGGAATACCAGGTTCCTGTCTACTCGGTCCACGCCCCTGACGGACATCTGGCCGACGGCACGTTCATCGACTGGGCAGGGAAGGCCGTCCAATTCGCCGAGGCCGTGGGATGCGGCATCGCAGTCTTCCACCCCGAGGACGTGGGCCCGGACAGCGGCGACCTGGACCATCTGTCCGTGGTCGAGAACATCAGGCATCTGCAGGAGCGCACCCGGGTCGTCATCGCCGTGGAGACCCTGTGGAACTCAAAGCGGGTCCTGACGCCCGATCTGATCATGAAGGAAAGCCTGCCGATGGTGCTTGACACCTCGAATCTTCCCAAGCCGGAGATCACCTGGGTCATCGAAAGCTACCATACCCATATCGTCAACCTTCATCTTTCGGCGGTGACCCGCGACCGCGAGCTGAAGGGCGTCGCGAAGAAATTCCAGCCGATTGAGCGCGATAATTTCTGCCTCGACCTCCTGGACCGCCTGCAGGAGCTGGAATGGAACGGCGTGGTCACCCTGGAGTACATGCCGTGGCTCCATGCCAAGGTGCTGGAGGACCGCGATCTGCTTGACCGCATCTACGGCATGGGAAAGGCATGAGGAGCGGTTCTTCCCATCGGGAAGAGAAATGGCCGAAGCGTTAAGCTTCGGCCTTTCTTGTTCCCGATGGGATGAACCGCTCCTTATGCCCTTCCCGCGCCGTAGATACGGTCAAGCAGATCCCGGTCCTCAAGCTCCTTCGCGTGGAGCCACGGCATGTACTCCAG